>CAYNGW010000001.1:0-45085 GCA_964396955.1 uncultured Rikenellaceae bacterium
TTTTTCAATTTCCTTCATAACATTCTTTTTTCTGAAGGACCAGCATCTGTTTTTTGAATCCATCCTGATGTGGGTTCCGGACAAATACACGGAGAATTTCACAAGAGCTCTATATTCAATTAAAAAACTGCTGACCAGGTATTTTATCGGAGTTCTTATCCAGTGTACCGGAATCATGATAATGATCGATATTGGAATGACCATCGCAGGGATTGATTTTCAGCAGGCTCTGGTCATGGGCCTGATCCTGGGAATTCTGAACGTGATCCCGTATGTAGGACCCTGGATAGGTTTATTCATAGCCATAATAATGGGCGTGGCATCTCATATTGACCAGGATTTTTCAGCTGTGGTTCTTCCGCTCGTTTATTATATGATCCTCGTTGAAGTTATTGTACATGCAATTGATAATGTTGTTAATCAGCCTCTGATCTTTTCAAACAGCGTAAGAGCTCATCCTCTTGAAATTTTTATCGTGATACTTGCAGCAGGATTTGCAGCAGGTATACCGGGAATGATCCTGGGAATTCCTACTTACACAGTGCTCAGGGTCTTTGCCAGGGAATTCTTTAACAACTTCAAGGCAGTGCAGAAAATTACCTCAGGGCTTTCGCCTGAGAATATAGCCAAACATCATAGTCCTTTTGATAACATTATTAAAGATAAGAACGAGCCTGACATTGCGGAAAATCCCGAAAATCCTGAAAAATCGGAAAAACAAAGAAAACATAGCAAACCTGAAGAATCCGAATCATAAGCGGGTCATTTTAAATAAGATAGCTGGATTACCAAGATTACCTGACTGATGAGACCTCTCCTTACGTATGCAGCGAAACTATTCCGTTTCTACTACGACGGATTCAGCAATATGTCGTCATGGGGGAAGCGGGTCTGGATCATTATCATCATTAAACTCTTTATTATTTTCATTATTCTGAAAGTATTCTTTTTCCCTGATATTCTGAAAAGGGAATATGATACCGATGAGCAGAGAAGCGAATATGTTCTTGATCAACTTACCAAATCATCTGAAACAAATGATTGAAAATGCAGATATCGCTCTTACAGACTGGTCGAGAGCCCAGTTTGCCCTGACAGCAATTTACCACTGGATCTTTGTTCCCCTTACACTGGGATTGTCATTCATTATTGCCATTATGGAGTCCGTTTACGTGCGTACCGGAAATGAGGAATGGAAAAGACTGACCCGGTTCTGGATGACTCTTTTCGGGATAAACTTTGCAATTGGTGTCGCTACAGGGATAATCCTTGAATTTGAATTTGGCACCAACTGGTCAAATTATTCCTGGTTCGTGGGGGATATCTTCGGAGCTCCGCTTGCAATAGAAGGGATACTGGCATTCTTCCTTGAATCTACCTTTATTGCCGTAATGTTTTTCGGATGGAACAAGGTGGGAAAGAAATTCCACCTGGCCTCCTCCTGGCTGGTAGCCATAGGGGCCAACCTGTCAGCACTATGGATCCTTGTAGCAAACGCCTGGATGCAAAATCCGGTTGGTATGGTATTTAATCCGGATACTGCCCGCAATGAAATGACGGATTTCCGGGCGGTCCTTTTCAATCCGGTCGCCGTTGATAAGTTCCTGCATACCATTTCCTCGGGATTCCTGCTCGCTTCCCTGTTTGTTATTGGTGTAAGCTCCTGGTTCCTGTTAAAAAGGAGAGAAGAATGGTTTGCAACAAAAAGCGTGGTCATTGCTTCGGTATTCGGACTCTTATCATCACTGATGGTTGCAATCACCGGAGATACGTCAGCAAGGACCCTGTCTGCGGTTCAGCCGATGAAATTTGCCGCTTTCGAAGCCCTCTACAAGGGAAGGCAAAATGCCGGGCTGGTTGCATTCGGAATTCTGAAAGATTCTGAAAAAGGATCAGATCTGTTGAAAGCCAGGGATTTTGCATTGCGGATCGAAATACCGGGATTACTGTCAGTAATGACAGGAGGGGACAGAGAAACATTTGTGCCCGGGATCAAAGACCTTGTCTACGGACTTTCTGACAGCACTATCCTGGCTGTAGCCGAAAAGATGAAAAGAGGCAGAGTTGCCAGAGATCTTTTAAATGATTACAAGGAAGCTAAAAAGCAAAATGATCAAATACAGGTAGAAGCAATAAAGAAAACCTTTCAGGATAAAAATTTCATTGACGACTACTTCAGTTATTTCGGGTATGCTTTTCTTGAAACACCTGAAGATGCGATTCCGAATGTGCCGGTGGCATTTTATGCCTTTCATCTTATGTTCATACTGGGATTCCTTTTTATCCTTATCTGTTGTATCGCTCTTTACCTTGGGCTGAAAGGGACTATTTCCAAAAACAGATGGTTCCTGTGGATTGCCCTGTTTTCAATCCCGCTGGCATATATTGCCAGTGAATCAGGATGGATTCTGGCTGAAATGGGACGCCAGCCCTGGATCATACAGGATCTGATGCCGGTTTCGGCGGCAGTCTCACAGCTCAGCGCAGGGGCAGTTATGACGACCTTCATCCTTTTTGCACTGCTGTTCACCGCACTGCTTGTAGCCGAAGTTTCAATCATGATCAGGCAGATCAAAACAGGTCCAAAACACCAGGAGGGATAATTATGACAATGATGATATCATATTTTTTTCTGCAATCATACTGGTGGGTGATAATATCCCTCCTCGGAAGCCTGCTGGTGTTTCTGATGTTTGTCCAGGGAGGTCAGTCAATGATCTTTTCACTGCCTGACACCGATGTCCGTAAAACAATGATAATAAATGCACTGGGAAGAAAATGGGAGTTCACATTTACTACCCTGGTGACATTTGGCGGTGCATTTTTTGCCGCTTTTCCGCTGTTTTATGCCACAAGCTTCGGAGGAGCATACTGGGTATGGATTGCAATTCTTTTAAGCTTTATAATCCAGGCAATAGCCTATGAATTCAGATCCAAGCCGGCAAATGTTCTTGGTAAAAAGACTTTTGATATTTTTCTTTTTCTCAACGGGGTACTCGGACCTTTTCTCATCGGCACTGCAGTGGGGACCTTTTTTACGGGCTCTCAGTTCAGCCTGAATAGTATGAACAATGTGCAATGGGCCAACGGATGGCATGGGCTGGAGGCTTTGATCAACGGCAGGAATGTCGCACTCGGACTGGCAGTCCTGTTCCTGACAAGAGTTAATGGTTTGTTATATATAATTAATACTGTGGATGACGGGGAACTTGTATGCCGGTCAGTTAAAAAACTGGTAATAAATTCTGTTTCCTTCCTTGTCTTTTTCCTCTTCTTTCTTGTTACACTCCTGGTGGCCAATGGATTTGCAGCTGACAGTGAAACGAGCCAGATCGTGATGGAAAAATTCAAGTATCTCCATAATTTCATCCAGATGCCTGTGGTCCTTGTTTTATTCCTGGCAGGAGTTGTTGCCGTCATTTATGGCATCGGAATCACAATCTTCAGAAGCAGCCGGAAGAGTATATGGTTCAGCGGAGCAGGGACTGTTCTTACAGTTTTTGCGCTGTTCCTTGTTGCAGGATTCAACGGAACGTCATTTTATCCATCATCTTTCCAGTTGCCAGGCTCCCTTACAATTCATAATGCATCTTCAAGTCATTTTACGCTGAGGACCATGATGTATGTTTCATTCATAATTCCATTTGTTATGGCATATATATGGTATGCATGGAAGGCAATCAATAAAAAGAAAATCACTGAGGAGGAAATGAAAGAAGAAGGGCATATTTATTAAAGGTTACCGGCAACGGGCTTCAGGTTACAGGCCTGAGATATTTGGGACTGCAAGACATTAAGACAATCAGACAACACTTTCCTACCTGAATAACAGCGAAATAAGAGAGATAATTATATACAATGGTATTATCAGGGTAGCTCCGGCGAGGCCAAAAACTGCCAGGGCTGCAATCACCAGTATAACAAGGATATACCGTTCTTCATTTCCCCTGAGCTTCAGATGAGCGAATTTCAAAGAGAACATTGGGATGCGGGTAACCATAAGCAGGGAAAGTACTGTTGTGAAAATTATTATTGCCACGGTGGATCCCGCAAGACCGGCGATCAAACCGGAATCTGAATAATTCAGGGCAATAACAATCCCGACAACTGCAAGTGCATTTGCCGGGGTAGGCAGACCTTTAAATGAAGTAGCCTGGGTTTCGTCAGTGTTGAATATTGCGAGCCGCAGGCCGGCACAAACAGGCATAATCGCCGGAGAAATGAGAATCATCACCGGAAGAAACCCATCAGCATTGATTATCATCGGAGCTGATAATGAGAGAGATGTGCCCAGAAGCTGGTAGATCAATATGGCTGGTGCCACACCGAAGCTTACAACGTCAGCAAGAGAATCGAGTTCCTTGCCAATTGGTGAATATGCTTTCAGGAGCCTTGCGGAAAAACCATCAAGAAAATCGAATATCATTGCTGCCAGGATAAGCCATGAGCCTGTTGCAAGATCTCCGTTCAGGGCATAAATAATAGCAATAAAACCGGCTGCAAGATTAAGAGAAGTAATGAAATTGGGAATATGCTTCATCTTTAAACAATTGTTCACGGGGAGGGTAAAATTAAGATTAATTTCAGTAATAATGCCATTTTGGTTAAATTTGGCTCCACGAATAATATGGCAATGATTGATTTCAACAATATAAAGATCGCAGTTGATTTTGACGGGACTATCGTTGAGCATCAGTACCCGGAAATAGGCAAGGAAAAACTATTTGCTTTTCAGACTCTCAAGGAGCTTGAAAAAAGAGGGGCCAGGATTATACTCTGGACATTCAGGACCGGCAAGGAGCTTGAAGATGCTGTAAATTTTTGCAATCAGAACGGAGTTGAATTCTATGCAGTAAACAAGAATTATCCTGAAGAGGTGCAGGATGAAACTGTGAGCCGGAAAATAGATGCAGACATATATATTGATGATAAGAATATCGGAGGATTCCCCGGATGGAGCGAGGTATGGCAGATGCTTTATCCTTTTGAAATTCAGCAGAAAGAAGCAGAAAAAAGGATCACCTCAGCAAGAAAGAATATTTTCAAACGTTTATTTGCATGGATAAAGAAAACAGATGAAAAGTGATTATATGAAATACATACTTTCCCTTTTTGTGCTGCTCACGGTAACATGGATAATTTCATGTTCCGGCAGACCCGGGAAAGCTACGGAAGGGAAAACAGAACCTGGTCCAATAACTGAAGAGGAGACTTTTACTAACCTGATAACAATGACAATCCCGGCTGAAAATTCAGAATTCAAACTTGAAGAGCCGATGAAGGTGGTTCTGGCACAGGATAACATGAGAGTTCCACCTGACTCAATACTAATCTTTTTTGACGGAAAAGCTGTGGCTACTCTCGGGCCGGGATTATGGGAATACACAATCCCTTCATCTTTTACAGCAAGTACCGGAAGAAAATCACTGAAAGTATCAGCATATAAAAAAGGCAAAGCAAGGACAACAATCACACGGTTCATGATTGTCCTCTCAGATATTGTCCCTGAGCGGAATGGTTACAGGATAATACATGAATTTCGTCATGACAGGGATGCATTTACCCAGGGGCTTTTTTACGATAATGGCTCGTTGTACGAAGGAACCGGGCAGGAAACAGGTTCCACCCTGAGGGAGGTGGAACTTGCGACAGGAAAAGTCATTCGCCAGCTGAATCTTGAGCCTCCTCTTTTTGGTGAAGGGATAACTCTATATAAGGACAGGATATACCAGGTTACATGGAGATCCAAAGTCGGATTTGTTTATGACAAAGCCACCTTCAGCCAGATTAACAGGATCTATTACCAGAGCGAGGGCTGGGGTTTGACAACAATTAAAGATCAGATAGTTATGAGCGACGGGACGAATGTTCTGTATTTCTTTGAACCTGAAATGTTTACTGTAGTTTCCCGGCTTGAGGTATATGACAATGAGAAAAAAGCGGATCAGCTTAACGAGCTGGAATATATCAATGGCGAGATCTGGGCAAACATCTGGATGTCTGATCTGATCGCAAGGATTGATCCCGTATCAGGCAGGATAATTGCTTACATCGACCTCAGGGGAATACTGAAAGATCCTGATACTGATACAAGCGTAAATGTGCTGAACGGTATTGCTTATGATAAAGAGGGGAACAGGATCTTTGTGACCGGCAAAAACTGGCCAAAGCTGTTTGAGATAAAGCTTATTGAATGATCCTTGTGCCGTAAACAACATTTATTGCTGCAGGAATAATGCTGAACTCCGCAGGAGTGTGACCCAGCGATTCTCCGTCAGCTTCCAGATACAGCAAAGATTCAGATTCAACGCGGAGATTATTGGCACGGTATCCGTCAATTTTCGGGTGGCTGAGGATGGTCCCGTCGTAAAGCAGCTTCAGGCTTTTTATTATTTCAAGCCTGCCCATCTCCCTGATAACGGTAATATCCAGTAAACCGTCATCCGGAAGAGCGTCGGGAGTTTGCCTCATTCCTCCTCCGCAGTACCTGCCGTTACCCACGTTAATCGAAAAAACATTGCTGGTACTCCTCTTCCCGTCAATGATAATATCTGTTTTTATGTTTTTATACGAAAAAAGGCTTGACAGGAGATTATAGAAATAGAGCGCCTGGCTGCTTCTTCCTTTGTCTTTCTGCTTGTTTGCCTTTTTTACAACAAGCGATTCGAATCCCAATCCTGCTATATTGATAAAATATCTCTTATGCTCTTCGCTTCCGGAACGATAGCTGACCACCCCGATATCGTGCAGCATAAGTTTGTTATCCCTGATCACTGTAATGGCTCCTTCGTATACCAGGGGAATGCCGAACATACGTCCCCAGTCGTTGCCGGTTCCAACGGGGATCATACCTACTGTGATCTCTTTCGGGGGACAGTATTCCTGAGTGAAAATACCGTTAACCACCTCATTAAGAGTACCATCGCCGCCAACGGAGATAATTTTCCGGAAACCCGTATTAATGGCTTTCCTGGTATACTCAATTGCATGACCTTTATTCTGGGTGAATTGCGAAAATACCGGGATATTTTCTCTTTCAAAGAGACCGGAAATCCTGTCCCAGTCCCTCTTACCCTTACCGTTACCGGCATTGGGATTAACTATGGCATACCACTCTTTCAGTACATTAGTTTCTGGCATATCTGATCAGGTTTTTAAGTTCTGTAAAGATGTAAATAAAACCGGCAAGAGCATGTTAATAAGATGTTGAAAACCACAAAAAAATTGTTTACAATTACGTCTTTCACTTCCGGAGGCTATGGAGCTATAAATAGTAAATTTGAAGCTCAAAACAAAACCAAAAAACATTAAAAGGAATCAGATGGGAAGGATAATAGCGATAGCGAATCAGAAGGGTGGAGTGGGAAAAACGACAACCGCAATAAATCTGGCTGCGAGTCTTGCAGCTCTTGAAAAGAAGGTACTGATTGTTGATGCTGATCCTCAGGCCAATGCTACTTCAGGTATTGGGGTTGATACCCGGCAGATAAGGAGTACAATTTACGATTGTCTTATTGACGGGAAAGAGCCTGGTGAAACAATAATGGGATGCGAGGTGGAGAATCTTTCATTAATACCTTCAAATATTGACCTTGTTGGTGCTGAAATTGAAATGCTCGACAGGCCGGGAAGGGAAAAAATACTTAAAAGTGTCCTTGAAAAGATCAAAAACAATTACGATTTTGTCCTGATCGATTGTTCTCCTTCTCTTGGCCTGCTTACCGTTAATTCGCTGACAGCTTCAGATTCAGTTATAATACCGGTTCAGTGCGAGTATTTTGCGCTGGAAGGCCTTGGCAAATTGCTTAATACCATAAAGATCATCCAGAATAATCTTAACACCGGGCTTGAGATTGAAGGATTTCTTCTGACAATGTACGATTCCAGGCTCAGGTTGTCAAACCAGGTGGCTGAAGAAGTGAACAAGCACTTTCAGCAGATGGTCTTTAAAACAATTATCCAGCGGAATGTAAAACTGTCGGAAGCGCCAAGCTTTGGCCAGCCGGCAATATTATATGATGCTGATTCACGGGGAACGGTAAACTATCTTAATCTTGCCAGGGAGCTGATAGAGAAACAGGAAGCCAGACTGAAAACAGCCTAGAAAAAGCAATGAACATGACAAAGAAAAATGCATTGGGACGTGGTCTCGGCGCCTTGATTGAAGGTGTTGAAAAGGAGATTCTTGAGAAGAAAGTTGAAGTTAATCAGGATATTTCAGTTGACTCAATCGACAGCAATCCATTTCAGCCAAGAACCAATTTTGATGAACAGTCGCTTGATGAGCTTGCTGCATCAATGAAGAAGCTCGGAATAGTACAGCCTCTTACGGTAAGGGATACAGGTGGCGGCAGGTACCAGCTTATTGCAGGTGAAAGACGGCTCAGGGCAGCAAGAAGGGCAGGACTGACTCACGTGCCGGCATATATAAGAACCGCTGATGATCAGGCAATGCTTGAACTGGCTCTTGTGGAGAATATCCAGCGCGAGGATCTCGATGCAGTTGAAGTAGCCATAAGCTTTCAGCGGCTTATTGAGGAATGCAAGCTGACACAGGAAGAGCTAAGCGAAAGAGTAGGTAAACAGAGATCAACAGTGACCAACTATCTCAGGCTTCTTAAATTGCCTGCAGAAATACAGCTGGGAATCAAAAACAAACAGCTTATGATGGGCCACGCAAGAACCCTGATCAGTATTGAAGATCCAAAGAAGCAAATCAACATATATTATAAAATTATTGACGGGGAACTGTCAGTAAGACAGGCGGAAGAACTCGTAAGACAGCTTCAGTCTGCGAAACTGAAAGATCCTGCCAGGCTCGAAAGAAAACAAAAGCTGAATCAGGATTTTTCAAGGCTATCCGAGCACCTTACCAATATATTTGCTGCTAATGTAAACTTCAGAATAAACGAACAGGGAAAGGGAAAGATCGTTATTCCATTTGAGAACCCTGAAGAGATGGAACGCATTTTAGGAGTATTTGATCGTCTGAACTCCTGAAAATAATTATCTTTGTCGCGCCGTTTTATTGGGACCGGAATAATAATCCGGCTGATAATTATTTTGAAGGCGCATCAAAACATAACAATTCTGCTGATTGTGCTGTTGTTTTGTTTCCAGCAAAATAATACGGCTCAGGATACTTTATCTGAAAAAAAACATCAAAAGCCTGTATTTAAGGCTGACCCTCAGAGAGCTACAATGCTTGCATTGACTTTCCCGGGATTCGGACAGGTTTATAACAGGAAATACTGGAAAATACCACTGGTTTATGCTGGTTTCGGAGGACTTGCTTATGCTATCGGCTACAATTCCTCACGATATACCACATATATGAAAGCATACCAGGATTATACAGACAATATACCTGAAACTGATTCCTACCTGGAGCTCCTGTACTTTGCCAATCCTGAAGATTATGATCCTGTCCTTCATCCTGATGTATATGCACATTACAAGGAACAGATGCTCAATGGGATTGATGGCTATAAGAAATACCGTGATCTTTCGTATATCGGCATTGCAGTGTGGTACCTTGTTACAGTGCTGGATGCAAATGTCGATGCCAGTCTTTTTAATTATGATATAAGCGACAACCTGGATCTTGAAGTCACGTCAGTGAAGTTGCCTTTGTCAGGTGCAGGTGTTGGCCTGAATGTTAGTATGATAGTGACTTTTTAAATAAATGAATGATGAGAATTAAAGTATTACCGGCAATCCTCTTTCTGCTTATTATCTGTAACAGGGCATTTCCGGCTTCCGACACAATAATCATTAAATCGGATATAAACGCTGAGAAAATCTCTGCCGACCTCGACAGCCTGGTAAACTGCTGGTATGTCAGGATGGCTCTGCTGAACAATCCGGAAACCTTTTCTGATGATACGGCAGGAGTTCAATACCCTGATTCAGTGTATGAAAACAGGCTGAGCAAAATTAATTCTATAATCAAGCTTAAATATAACAGCATTATCAGGAACCATATCCATGTTTATACAATCAAGCAAAGAGATAAATTCAGCATTGTCCTGGGATTAAAGGATTATTATTTCCCGATGATTGAGGATATTTTTGACTCCTACGGATTGCCGGCAGAGCTGAAATACATGGCAGTGATAGAATCGGCATTGAATCCAAATGCCGTGTCTCCGGCAGGTGCAACGGGACTGTGGCAGTTTATGTACAGTACGGGAAGGTTTTATGGTCTTACAATTAATTCAGTAGTGGATGAACGCAGGGACCCTGTCAAATCTACCCATGCGGCAGCAAAATATATAAAAGACCTGTACAATATTTACAATGACTGGATCCTTGTGATCGCAGCATATAATTGCGGTCCGGGTAATGTAAATAAGGCGATCCGCAGATCAGGAAATAAGAAAGACTACTGGGAGATATTTTACAGGCTTCCGAGGGAAACAAGAGGTTATATCCCTCAGTATGTTGCAGCAACTTATGGCATTAATTACTATGCGGAGCATAATATCAGGCCTTTACCATTGAATATTCCGAGTGCAACCGATACAATAATGATAAATAAGGATATTCATCTTGCCCAGATATCGGAAGTGATGAAAATACCGTATGGAGAGCTCCGCGCACTGAATCCTCAGTACAGGACAGGCCTTGTTCCGGGCTCATCCAAACCGCTTGCACTGACATTACCCATGAGCCATCTTGGTGATTTTATTGATCTGAATGATACCATAAGAAGTTATAAACCTGATGTTTATCTGAATAGTGCTACCAGGATCGCAGATCCTTCAAGATCGACTTATGTACCGGCAGATATCAAAGGGAAAACCAAACTGTTCTATACTGTTAAAGAGGGCGATAATCTGGGATATATCTCAGAATGGTACCATGTGGGATTATCAGAATTGAGGTACTGGAATAATATCTACAGGAATACCATTCGTATAGGACAGAAGCTGGCGATGTATGTTGATCCCTCAAAATCGGAATACTTTTCGAAAGTCAATTCAATGTCATTTGCGGAGAAGCAGCAAATGAATGGAAAAACTGTTCCAGCCAATACATCGGCTGCCAAAAATTCAATACCAACACAAACCGACGGAGATTATATCACATATACGGTGCGGTCAGGCGATACAATCTGGGATATTGTGAAACTGTTTGACAATGTTACGACCACCGATGTGCTTACTTTAAATAATATCTCCGATCCTGATAAAATTCAGGTTGGACAGGTACTTAAAATTAAAAAGAAGAGCTGATCCCTGACTGATATATGCGCCCTTTCAGGTCGTTCTTATTACTGTTGATCGTTATGGCCTGTCTTTCAGGCCTGTTTTATATTTTCCCGCACAGCAAACTATTTCCGTCATTAAATGAGTTTATCCCCGAATCACTCGTAAACAAGCTTACGGGTGTCAATGAAATGCACCAGGAGGCTGTTCTGGAACAGGTTACCAGCCCTTTTGCAGACGAAACTATTGCAGCAGATTCCATACCTGCAGAACCTCCCGATCCACTAGCCTCCTTCCTTGATTCACTAAAGAGAGGAAAAGGGCAGGTACGTATGATGTATTATGGCGATTCACAGATTGAGGGTGACCGTATTACATTCTATCTGAGGCAATTATTAAGAGGAGAAAGGGGAGGCAGCGGTCCGGGATTATTCCTCCCGTCAATGCCGGTAATGTATACCAAATCAATCTGGCTTAAATCATCCTCAGCCTGGGAAAGATATAATTCCATCTCTTACAGGAATGGCAGTCTGACTCATAACAGGCTCGGACCCTTCATGACCATCTGCAGATATTTGCCCGAAGATGTAATTTCCCCTGCCCCGGTAAAGGCATTTGTCAGGATACGGCCTTCAGTTTTTGCCGACAGCGCTGTTGCGGAATTTGAAATACTGCGGCTGTTTTACACCAATGCACAGGGGGAGGTCAGAATTACCATTAATGCAGATGATAATCAGGTGTTTACAGGTTCCCTGGAAAACGAAACGGGAGTAAATGAGATAAGAACCAGCCTGAATGGAGCAGATGACATAATGGTTGAATTTGAAGGAGGAACGAGTCCTGATGTATTTGGCATCAGCATTGAAAGCAAAGCAGGCGTAATTATTGACAACATACCCAGGAGAGGCAGTGCCGGACTTGAATTTACACTGGTTGACAGGAGAAATCTGGAGGAGTCATTCAGGATGCTTTCACCCGACCTTATTATTCTTCACTACGGGTTGAACATTGTAAAGAATGTCAGGGAAGATTATTCATATTACAAGCAAGGTCTGTACAGGCAGCTTACCCTGCTTAAAGAGATTGCTCCCGGAACCCCGCTGCTGGTGATAGGTGTCACCGACATGGCAGCTGTTGAGGGTGACAGTATAGAATCATACGGGAATATTCCTGCAATAATCAATGCACAGAGAGAAGCGTCTTATGAAGCAGGAGCTGCTTTCTGGGATCCGTATGAAGCTATGGGAGGCCGCTCTTCAATCATTAAATGGGCGGGGAAAAAACCTCCCCTGGCCCAGACTGATTATGTACATTTTACCTATCCCGGTGCAGATACACTGTCGCAAATGCTTGCGGATGCTATGTTTAAATTCGGTGTTGAGGATACCCTGGCTTATGTCGAAGGTGCTGATACAATTTTTGTTCAGGATCAATCACCGGACAGCAAACTGGTTGAGGAAGTGAAAGAGACGAGGCTGGCGAAGTCTCTCCTCATACAGATATTCAGTTATGATGAGAATAAGCCATTCATTTTCACTGCCCCAGCATTCTGGATTTTCTTTATTATTGTGCTGGCAGGATATTGCCTGGTATACAAAAAACTGTTCCTCAGGCATTTCTATCTGCTGCTTGTAAGTCTTTTCTTCTATTATAAATCGGGAGGGCTATTCCTTTTCCTTCTGGTATTTGTCACCATAATTGATTATGCCTGCGGATTGCTGATATTTAATTCTAAGAAAAAGCCGGCAAAGAGGTTGTTTATACTTATCAGCATTTTATCAAACCTGGGTATCCTGGCATATTTCAAATATACAGGCTTCCTTGTAGATTCAGTAAACGAGGTACTGGGGACCAGTTTCCAGGTTCATGATTTCCTTGCATCATTTTCAAACAACCATCTTGGAACTGCTTTTAACATCAGCAGCATTATCCTGCCGGTAGGTATATCCTTTTTTACTTTCCAGTCGCTCAGTTATACTCTGGATGTTTACAGGGGAAAGCTGAAGCCTGTAAGGAATATTGCTGACTTTGGATTTTATGTTTCATTTTTTCCGCAGCTTGTGGCTGGTCCGATTGTGAGGGCTTCCGAATTTATCCCCCAGTTATACAGGGAATTCAGCCTGTCAAAAAGAGAATTCAGTCATGCATTGTTCCTCGTTTCAAAAGGGCTCATCAAAAAAATAATTATCTCCGATTTCATCGCGGTCAATTTTATTGACCGTGTTTTTGATCTCCCTTCGATATATTCCGGTTTTGAGAATCTGATGGCAATATACGGTTATGGACTTCAGATCTACTGTGATTTTTCGGGTTATACTGACATTGCCATCGGTCTGGCATTGATACTTGGTTTCAGGCTTCCTGTCAATTTCAACTCACCTTATAAAGCTGCAGGTATTAATGATTTCTGGAAACGGTGGCATATTTCTCTTTCGAGATGGCTGAAGGATTATCTGTATATAACGCTCGGAGGGAACAGAAAAGGAAAGATCAGGACCGGTATAAACCTGATGATCACCATGTTGCTTGGTGGCTTATGGCACGGAGCCGCATTAAGGTTCGTTATCTGGGGAGGCCTTCATGGTATAGGGCTGGTAATAAACAGGATATGGAATTCAATTTTTGGCAGCCGCTTGAAACAGGGTCGTTTCGGAAGAGCAATAGCAGTTTTCATAACGTTCAATTTCGTAAGCTTTTGCTGGATATTTTTCAGGTCACCGGATATGGACAGTGCAATGCTTATGCTCACTCAGATAGCAGAAAATTTCTCCCCCGGATCATATATGACCGTTATACCGGCTTATGCCAGTGTTTTTCTATTGATGATCACAGGTTATATTATACATTTCCTGCCGGAGAAAGTAAAGGAATCTTACAGAGGATTATTCATAAAGATGCCTCTGATCGCCCAGGTTATTGTAATAATGTTTATTGCGGTCCTGTTGTTGCGGATGAGAACAACAGATATCATGCCCTTTATTTATTTCAGGTTTTAAGACCGGCACTCGGCTACCGGCGATCGGCTTAAGGTATTACAGATAAGTTTCCCTGTTGTTATTATCTGACACAAACAGTGCAATAGCCCTTTTATAAATACCCTGAACATAAGCAATAGCCATCCCATAATTGGTTATCGGAATACCTGCCTTCACCGCAGGCTGGAGCCTGTTATGAAGCTGCCTCCTGGTTATCATGCATCCGCCGCACTGGATGACAAGAGCATAATCAGTAATTGGCCGCGGTAGAGTATCCAGGCCGGCGACAATATCAAATTCAATCTTCTTTCCTGTAAAGTTTGTTATCCATCTCGGTATTTTTGTTCTTCCGATATCATCGCAGGCAATATGATGAGTACATGATTCCAGGATAAGCACCCTGTCGCCGTCATTCAGTTCAGAAATTTTCGGTGTTCCTTTCAGGTAATTATCAAAATCGCCCTTGAACCTGGCGAGCATTATGCTGAAGCTTGTCAGGGGTATTTCCGGTGGGATGGAAGCGTCAGCTTTTACAAAAACCTGAGAATCGGTGATTGCCAGGGCAGGCTTTATCCCTGTTTTTTTAAGGAATGCATCAACTTCCCTTTCCTTCATTACTATTGCAACTGCATCATTATCAAGAATATCCCGTATAGCCTGTACCTGTGGGAGAATCAATCTACCAGCCGGAGCTTCAACATCGATGGGTGTGATCAGGATCACTATATCGCCGTAGTTGATCAGATCTCCAAGGAGCGCCGGGGTTTTATACGAATGTTCCGGAATGGTGATCCTGATAAGATTGATAAGATCTTCAAAATTACGCTTATCGACAACAGAAAACTCAAAAAGCTCTGCCCCGGTCTTCTTTTTCACCTCTTCCCTGAAACGCTTAGTGGGTTCATTTATATCTGATTTATTGTGAATTACAATAAAGGGTATATCCTGTTCATGGAATTTAACGATCAGATTATCTTCAAACTTGCCCCAGGAATTCCCGGTAACAACAAGCAATGCCAGATCAATTATATCCAGTGTTCTGATTGTCCTTTCAACTCTTTTATGACCAAGATCTCCGGTATCGTCGATACCACCTGTATCCACAAGAACAACAGGGCCAAATCCGGTTATTTCAAATGATTTTTTAACAGGATCCGTGGTTGTCCCCGGATGATCTGAGATTATTGCAATATCCTGACCTGCAAGGCAGTTTATCAGGCTGCTTTTACCATAATTACGGCGGCCATAAATTCCAATATGTGGTTTTGATTCTCTGCCTTTTGACATAGTCTGAGTCTCGTTATTTGATTTCCAGATCATCAAGGGAGAAGCCCAGCTTAAGAAGGTTCCCGGGTTGAAGGATGAATTTGAGCTTCCGGTCATCAATAAACTTGAGAATTGAGTTTGCTTCCAGAATATCAATCTTCTTATCCTTCATAAGTTTTGCAATTTCAGATGCTTTATGGTAACCTATATGCGGAGTCAGAGCAGTGGTTACGGATGGACTGTGCATTAATTCATTATAGCCTGCTGTTTCATTGATTTTCAATCCGGTAATCAGGTTGTCCAGCAGTGTCATGTTGCATGATATCAGCAGGTTAATACTCTCAATCAGTGAACAGCCAATGGCAGGCAGGTATGCATTTAACTCCAGGGCTCCCTGCCCGCTTAATGAACTGATAAGGACATCGTTGGAATATACTTTATGTACAGCTGAGATCACAAATTCAGGTATTACCGGATTTATTTTCCCGGGCATTATTGAGCTTCCGACCTGTTTTTCCGGTATTGAAATGGTTTTATGGTATGCAATATCTGAAGCGAGCAGCCTGAGGTCGCCCGACATCTTTTCAAGGTTAACTGCATGTGCTTTCAGCGTGGAGTGGATCTCTACCCATTTATCAAGGTTTGATGTTGCATCTGCAAGGTTTTCACTGTGTGATAGCTGCAGACCTGTGATTGAACGCAGCTCAGGAACTATTTCCATTATAAAGAAACGGGGAATGGCTATTCCGGTACCGATCGCTCCGCCACCCATGTTTATCAGCTTGATTCTTTCAAAACATTTTGACACTCTCCACCAGTCGCGTGAAAGTGCTTCGTTATATGTGCTGAACAGAAGTCCGAATGATGAAGGGACTGCCTCCTGAAGTTGTGTATACCCGGGACGAAGCCTATCCCTGTTTTCTCTTTCATGTCCTTCTATTTTCTGCCTCAGGTCATTGATCGCATTTTCAAGCAATTGCAAAAGTCTCATTACAGCTATTGTAAGAGCTGTAGGGATAACATCATTTGTTGACTGGTATATATTTGCGTGTTCGGTTGGATCAATATAAGAGTAATTGCCACACTTATTACCTGTTTTCAGCAGAGCAATGTTCGTAATTATCTCATTGATGTTCATATTGATGCTGGTTCCTGCGCCGCCCTGAACAGCCGGAATTATAAAATGATCAAAGTGCTTTCCCTCTGCTATTTCATTAGCGGCAGAGATCAACACATCGAATATTTTGTTATCAATTCTTTTAAAGGGGAGGTTTTCTACTGATTTCTGACTAACAGCCTCGAAGAATCTTTTACAGGTATTATAACAGGCTAGTTTGGTGATACCCACTGCCCGGTACCATTCTACCGGGAAAAGTGAATTGTCCGGGAAGTTTTCCTTAGCCCGCAGTGCATGGATCCCGTAAAGCGCATCTTCGGGGATCTGCTTTTCTCCTAATTTATCTTTTTCAGTGCGGTACACAGAGCATTAAATATTGGAACCGGAGACGGGTCTTGCATAAACAACGACATCTGCCCCGGTAATTTCATCTTTGCAGAGGATAATCATCCTTTCAAGGACATTCCGGAATTCCCTTATGTTGCCTGTCCATACTATCTTCTGCAACTCCTTTAGAGCATCCGGCCTGATGGTTTTCTTACTCATTCCGTATTCCTTGCAGATTACTGAATTAAAATGGTCTGCAAGGAGCGGGATATCCTCTTCGCGTTCATTGAGGGTAGGAACATGGATAAGAATTACGCTCAGACGGTGATACAAGTCTTCCCTGAATCCGTTCTTTTCTATTTCATGCTTGATATTCTTATTGGTGGCAGTAATAATTCTCACGTTCACCTGGATGTCCTTATCGGAGCCTACTCTTGTTATCCTGTTCTCCTGGAGGGCCCTGAGTACTTTAGCCTGGGCAGACAGGCTCATATCGCCTATCTCATCAAGAAAAAGAGTGCCACCGTTTGCCTGTTCGAATTTGCCGATACGCTGTTTTATAGCTGAGGTAAAAGAACCTTTTTCGTGACCAAATAACTCACTCTCAATAAGTTCTGATGGAATGGCGGCACAATTGACTTCGACGAATGGTCCCTTTGCCCTGCTGCTTTTCTCGTGTATCTGATGTGCCACCAGCTCTTTCCCTGTTCCGTTTGCACCGGTGATCAGGATTCTTGCCTCGGTAGAAGCAACCCTGTCAATCATCTCCTTAACCCTCATGATAGACTCAGATTCTCCGACTATCTCATACATTTTGCTGACCTTATTCTTAAGGACCTGTGTCTGGGTAATAAGGGTTGATTTATCCGTGGCATTACGGATGGTGATCAATAGCCTGTTAAGGTCGAGAGGTTTTTCAAGAAAGTCGTAAGCTCCCTTCTTTATGGCGTCAACGGCTGTATCAATATTCCCATGGCCTGAGATCATAACAACAGGAGTGACTGTTGACATATCGGTTATCTTCTGGAGAACTTCGATACCATCCATTTTCTGCATTTTAATATCGCACAGGACAATATCATATGTGTTGGAAGAGAAAAGTTCAATTCCAGTCGGGCCGTCTTCAGCAAGATCTACCTCATGCTTCTCGTATTCCAGAACTTCCTTAAGGGTGTTCCGGATAGCTTTTTCATCGTCTATAACTAAGATTTTTGACATATCTTATAATTGGAAGTTACTTATTTTGTTAAGAGGCGACAGGCATCAGGCAACAGGCTACAGGGAATAAACACCTGACGCCTGAAGCCCGACGCCTGAAGCCTATCCTGAGTATCTCAGCCATTTCCACATTTCTTTGTACGATGTTTTCTTGCCATACATCAGTATCCCGGTTCTGTAGATCTTCGCCGCCATCCACACACATCCTGCAAATGTTATCACCATGAGGAACATTGAAATTGCTATCTGCCAGTAGGGTACGCCAAAAGGTATCCGAGCCATCATTACAATAGGGGAGGTGAAAGGGATTATCGAGAACCATAAGGCAATGGAGCTTTCCGGATTCTGCATGGTTCCCATTGCCACCATGAGAGCGAAGATAATAGGTATGGCAACAGGCAGCATAAACTGCTGTGTTTCAGTTTCGTTATCTACTGCCGATCCTATCGCCGCAAATATTGAAGCATACAGAAGGTAACCGGTAACAAAATAGAATATGAATGATAAAATTATCAGGATCCAGTCCTGGTTCATCGCATTATCGAACAATTTTGTAAATTCCGCCATATCAGCGGACATCTCATCTGTCTGGGTTGCAGTGGCAATTTGCTGTTTTCCATCCATTATGTTCTGGGGCATGGTCTGAGTAATTTCAGTTACCCCCTTATCCTTCAGTACTGTTGCTTTCACCACCATAACAATTCCTGCAGTAAGAATTATCCAGATAAAGAACTGGGTAAGGCCTACCAGTGCAATGCCAATGATCTTACCCATCATAAGCTGAACAGGTTTGACCGAGGAGACAATAACCTCGACAACCCTGCTCGTTTTTTCTTCGATAACGCCTCTCATAACCATTGATCCGAACATGAAAACAAGCATGTACATAAGGAACCCGCTGATATATGCCAGAGCCATTGCAATGCCTGTGCTGGTTTTTACAGACTGTCCCGAATCGTCGATTTTAATAGTCTGAATTGATACATTTGTATTGACGTCCTTAAGGATATTATCGAGATCCTTGATATTGTATGCAAGAAGCTTTTGCCTTTCAATTTCCTTTTCGAGCGCGCCGGAAATATGTTCAAGCAGGGTGAGAGGCGGCTGTTTTTTGGAAATGAGCTGTATCGCATTCGGAGTATTTATTATTTCCGGTGAGATCCACAGAATACCATAATATCCGGCCTCTTCGAAGTTCGTTTTAAGGTCTTCAACCGATGTGTTTTCCAGGTAGATATAATCAGCATCTTTTGTGTCGGGTATGACATTTTTGAACAGGTCAGAGCCATCTTCAATCACAGCGATCTTTTTAAAATCCTTATCTCCATTCAGCATAAGAAGAGTCGGAACAACCATCAGCGAAGCCAGCAGCACGGGTGCAAGTATGGTCATTATGATAAATGATTTCTTCCTGACCCTGGTCATGTATTCCCTGCTTATTATTACAGATATTTTATTCATAGTATGGATTTTTCAGGATTAATTACGTGATTCAACTACACGGATAAATATTTCATTCATTGACGGAAGAGCAGGGTTGAATGAGATTATCCTGCCTGATTTCATTGCTGTTTTAAGGATATCATTATTCGCAATATCCCCGGCAGTTTTTATCCTCATTGTGCTCCTGTTATTTTCAAACTGGTTATTAAGGATCTTAAACTGGCCGTTTCCTTCAAATTTAGCCTCTCCCTCAAAAACAAGTTCATATTCATTGGCAGCCCATTGCCTGCGGATCTCATCCACGCTTCCCTCAAGGATGGTCTTTGCTTTGTCGATAAGAGTAATATTATCACATAATTCCTCAACCGATCCCATATTATGAGTAGAGAAGATTATAGTGGCTCCTCTTTCCCGGAGGAACAGAATTTCATTCTTGATAATATTGGCATTTACAGGGTCAAATCCCGTGAACGGCTCATCGAAAATGATCAGTTTTGGTTCATGCAGGATAGTGGTCACGAACTGCACTTTCTGCTGCATTCCTTTTGACAGCTCTTCCACCTTCTTTTCCCACCAGTCAACCATATCAAGTTTTTTGAACCAATATTTCAGTCTTCGTATGGCTTCTGCCTTGGTAAGTCCTTTTAGCTGGGCAAAATAGATCGCCTGTTCGCCAATTTTCATTTTTTTGTACAAGCCGCGTTCCTCCGGAAGGTAGCCAATGACCAGGACATCCTCCGGAACCAGCTTCCGACCGCTCATGTAAAGCTCCCCCGCATCAGGGCCGGTTATCTGGTTAATGATCCTGATCAGCGTTGTTTTACCGGCTCCGTTCGGACCCAGAAGTCCGTAAATGC
Organism: uncultured Rikenellaceae bacterium; assembly: GCA_964396955.1. GTDB lineage: Bacteria > Bacteroidota > Bacteroidia > Bacteroidales > VadinHA17 > LD21. Next base: position 20,414 of record CAYNGW010000001.1, read on the forward strand.
ATTGTTCAGGCACAGATATGCTGACATTATCCAGTGCCTTGAAACTACCGAACTGTTTGATTATGTTCTTTGCTTCAAATAGTGACATAGAAAAATGGTTAGTTGTTAAATGAGTGTCAAATATATGAAAACTATGTTTTTAAAATGTACTCACCCCCATTCTTTTTGGGGGTGAGTGCATGAATTCTCCTATTCAAAATATCCCCTCATCCTTTCGAAAAAACCTTTATCGCTTTTATCGGGTTTTGGGGTGAAGGTACCTGACTCTTTGAATTTTTCTATGATTTTTGCTTCTTCCCTGGTCAGGATCTTAGGGATCCAGACATTGACATTAACCAGCAGATCTCCTCTTCCATAGCCATTGACCTCAGGGAGTCCTTTTCCTCTTAAGCGCAGGATCTTTCCGGGCTGGGTTCCTGGTTCAATTTTTATTTTGACATTATTATCTATTGTAGGCACTTCAACATGAGCGCCGAGGACAGCATCAGGGATACTTATGAACAAATTGTAGATCAGGTCGTTACCTTCCCGTATCAGATCAGGATGGCTCTCCTCGTCAATCACAACCAGCAGGTCGCCGTGAACTCCTCCCCGTCTTGGAGCATTGCCCTTTCCGGACACCGTCATTTGCATCCCTTTACCAACTCCTGCAGGTATATTGATTTTAATAATATCTTCCTTCTGTACTATCCCTTCACCGTAACACGCAGAACATTTTTTAGCAATTGTCTTTCCCTCTCCTCCGCATGCAGGGCATACTGAGGTTGTCTGCATCTGTCCCAGCATGGTATTTGTAACTCTCGTCACATGTCCGGAGCCGCGGCATGTTGAACATGTTGACAGGCTGTTCGAGTCGGCAGCACCTGTTCCCCCACAAGCAGTACAGGTACTATACCTTGAGACCCTGATCTTTTTCTCAACACCATTGGCTATTTCGAGAAGTGATAGCTTAACCTTCACCCTGAGGTTGGTTCCCTTATTTACTCTCCTTCCCCGTCTGCTGCTTCCGAATGTTCCGAATCCGCCAAAAGCATCACCGAAAATATCCCCGAATGATGAGAAGATATCCTCCATGGTCATGCCGCCGCCGAATCCGTTTCCTCCGCTGCCTAAACCCGCATGACCAAACCGGTCGTACCTGGCTCTTTTCTCATCATTGCTTAAGACCCCGTATGCTTCGGCAGCCTCTTTAAAACGTTCCTCTGATTTTTTATCGCCTGGATTTTTATCAGGATGGTATTTCAAAGCCTGCTTCCTGTAAGCCTTCTTTATCTCCTCCTTTGTGGCATTTTTTGATATTCCGAGTACCTCGTAATAATCTCTTTTTTCCATCCGCTTGCATTGTTTAATACCGGAGCTCTACCGGAACCGGTATTTATTCTCCGACAACCACCTTTGCATGTCTTATAACCTTATCCAGCAGGTAATATCCTTTTTGCACCACCTCCACTATTTTCCCTTTTTTATCCTCTTCCTGAGTCTGCACTTTAGCTACAGCATGATGCAGGTCGACATTAAATTCACAATTCAGGGATTCAATTTCCCTGACATCATTTTGTTTAAGGAATTCATTGAGTTTCAGGTAAATAAGATCAATCCCCTCTTTCATTGCAGCCTTATCGGTTGCTGTATCAAGATGTGAAAGAGCCCTTTCAAAATCGTCCATGAAAGACAGTATGTTGATAAGCACATTCTCACTGGCATACTTTGACAATTCCATTTTCTCACGCAGGGTTCTTCTTCTGTAATTATCAAATTCAGCCGACAAACGCAGATATTTATCCTGCATTTCTGCCAGTTTTTCCTCAAAAGATTTTTCTTCAGGTACAGGTTTGTCAGAGGCTTGCTGTTCTGCTGCAGTGGTTTCTTTCCCCTGGTCCTCTTCCCCCGTCACAGGCGAAACAGCTTCCTGTGAAGGGCTATTCTCTTTGTTTTCAGCCGTTTCGCTTTTATCTTTTTGTTTGGTTTCGTGCTGATCAGGTGTTTTTTTCTTTACCATCACATGTGTTATTTCGGTTTAATATATCCTGATCAAGCAAATTGCTTGCCATGAGGCAATAATTGACAAATTGACAGGAGAAAAGGCTTTACGGTGTTACGGCATTACGGCAGAAATTCAAATCTTTGGTTTTGCCTTAAAGCCCTGACACCCTAACGCCTTTACGCCCTAAAGCCCTAACGCCTTTACGCCCTAAAGCCCTAACGCCTTTACGCCCTAAAGCCCTAAAGCCGTTTAATATCCGCTCCCAGTGCATTGAGCCTCAGATCTATATCCTGGTAGCCCCGGTCTATCTGTTCGATATTATGAATAACGCTTTTTCCTTCAGCGGAGAGGGCAGCAATAAGAAGGGCAACACCTGCCCTGATATCAGGGGATGACATAATAGTGCCGCGAAGCTTTATTTTTCTGTCGTGGCCTATTACTGCGGCTCTGTGAGGATCGCAAAGAATTATCTGAGCACCCATATCGATAAGCTTGTCAACAAAAAAAAGGCGGCTTTCAAACATTTTCTGATGGATCAGGACTGCGCCCTTGGCCTGTGTTGCGGTAACAAGGAATACACTTAGCAGATCGGGAGTCAATCCCGGCCATATTGCATCAGCGATCGTCATTATTGAACCATCAATGAAGGTTTCAATTTCATAATGTTCCTGACGGGGGATACAGATATCATCACCGGATCTTTCGAGTCTGATGCCGAGCCTCCGGAAAGAATCAGGGATGATGCCGAGGTTTTGGTATGAAACATTTTTGATGGTGATCTCTGATTCCGTCATTGCTGCCATACCTATGAATGAACCGATCTCGATCATATCCGGGAGAATCGTATGTGTACAGCCTTTAAGTTCCTTCACTCCATCAATATAGAGCAGGTTTGATCCGGTACCATCTATTTTAGCACCCATTGAAACAAGCATTCTGCAAAGCTGCTGAACATAGGGTTCACAGGCAGCGTTATAAATTGTTGTGCGTCCTTTTGCCAGCACGGCAGCCATTATAATATTGGCAGTTCCTGTAACTGATGCCTCGTCAAGGTGTATAAATGTGCCTTCCAGGGCAGATGCTTCAATCTTAAAGAAAGGATCAGAGAGGTCAAATTCAAATTTTGCTCCAAGCTTCTGAAAGCCAATTAAATGTGTATCAACCCGGCGGCGGCCTATTTTATCTCCGCCCGGTTTCGGGATAAAAGCTTTTCCAAACCTCGCCAGGAGAGGGCCAACGACCATAATAGATCCCCTGATGCTGTTGCTTTGAGACCTGTACTCATTTGTAAGAAGATAATCAAGATTGATTTCAGCTGCTGTGAACCTGATTGTGGATTTAGATTCCCTTAAAACCTTTACTCCCAGGCATTCAACCAGCTTGATCAGCCTGTTGACGTCACTGATGCATGGAATATTGTGAATTGTTATTGTTTCGGAGGTGAGAAGTGTTGCACAGATTACCTGTAAAGCTTCATTTTTAGCACCCTGTGGGAAAATTTCCCCTTTAAGGGATTTCCCGCCTTGAACAATAAAAGTCCCCATTAATGACGGATATATCCTTTTTTCCTGTTGAATTGCTTATTCTGTTGTTTGCCATGGGGTTTCCCCTGGGGTTTTCTTTTTACCTGCGGCATCAGTTCCTTTACCTCCAGGATCTTCACTCCATCAGTCATTTTAAGCTTTCCTCCGGACAGCATTTTCATGTCGCCGATTATTACTTCATCGGCAACCTGGCTTCTGTTCCAGGTGATGTACGATTTTTTCATCTGGTTTAAAATGAGCGTGGTAAGATATTCTCTTTCTTCACCTTCTTTCATTTCACAGGCTGAATCTATCATCAATTCAATGATGCGTCCGTAATGCAGAAATCTTATATCACCCTGCCGGTAAGGGATCTGTTTTGGCTTTTCAATAAATTTTGTTGGTTCGGGCAGAGGATAAGGAGAATCAATATCCAGCCCAAAATCAGCTATCAGGGCAAGATGATCCCATAATTTATGCTTGAAATCCCCTTCATCACGCAGATGCGGATTGAGGTTACCCATGATCTGAATGATAGTCCTTGCTGCACGATTTCTTTCCGCTCTGTCTTCAATTGTCTTAAGATGGTCGACCATCTTCTGTACATTCCTGCCATATTCAGGCAATGCCATTCTCTTCCGCTGGGTATTGTAATCGTAACTCATTTTCCCTTTTTTGCAAAGCTAATAATTAAAAGCCAATTCGTGTAACTCAAAATTCCCGTCAGAGGCCAAGGAACTGTATTGCTACACCTGAAAGGAAAATCATTGTACCGGCGAACAGATGGCTGTATTTTTCAACTGGTTTCAGGTTGATCCTGCTTAATCCCAGCTTGAAAGCCATAACCACTGACATCATTGTGGCTATAGTGACAACAGAAAAAAGCATAGAGACCAGCACAGCCCCCGGTATATTATTTTCTGCAGCCGGATACATCAGGATCGGAATAAGCGGTTCACATGGGCCGAAAACAAAAATCAGGAATAATACCCAGGGAGTTACATTAACTTTATTGGCATCATGAACATGGGTATGCTCACTTTGATGATAATGTTCATGTGAATGGCTTTCTCCGCCAAGATGATAGTGACTATGGCTATGTTTTCTGTTCCTGATGAGGTTCCTGATACTGATTACCATATATACAAGCCCGAAAGCTATAAAGAGCCAAGCGGCAATATTCCCTCTGAATGATTCAACATCAACAAGCCTGTTCAGGGATATTCCGACCGCAATCCCGATAAGGCCAAGTATCACAGAGCTTAGAACATGACTGAGCCCGCAAAGAAATGTTATGAACATGGTTTTTTTAACTGTCCATTTTTTTGCTTCACTGAGAACGATGAACGGCAGATAATGATCAGGCCCCAGAATGGTATGCACGAATCCGATTGAGACTGCAGTAACTGATAGTAAGGTAATAGAATCGTTCATGTAATCTGGATCAATAATTTGCAATTATATTGATTATATCTGAATAATGTGAATAATGAACTGAAAAATATTTAAAGGTGCAACGGAGCAATGGTACAACGGTACAAAGGCGCAAAGGTTCTATTATCCAGGGTCCTTCTGTTAATTATTTATCAGCCAGTACCTTCCGTTGAAAATATATTCCTTTACATTCACGTTCTGTTTGTAAAGAAGTGATCTTGAGTCATTTATGAATTTCTTCATTTGAATATAGTCAGTCCTGGCCGGAAAGAACTCCGGTCTGTTCTCAAATTCCGAGCAGGGCAGGATGAAGAACTTTTTATCATAATCTATGATCGGAGTATATACCCAGGTAAGGTAATATCCGGCACTTGAAACATTTACTGAGCTGCCTGTTTTTACCAGGTCAATCCTTACCATTGATCCTCCATCGGTTTTTGGCTTTCTCTGGTTCGAAACAAAATTACCCAGAGAATACACGACAACTTTATTATCATAAGATGTATCATTTCTGAACCAGACCATTTTCTGGAGCACATGAGGATGGGAGCCTATAATAAGATCGGCTCCCCTGGAAAAGAAATAATCTGCGAGTTTCGTCTGGTTGTCTGACGGAATGGTATCATATTCATTACCCCAGTGCAGGAATAGAACTATGAGATCAGGATTTTTTCGTTTGGCTTTATCAATATCGCTGGTAATCAGGCTCGTATCAAGCATATTGACTCTCAGTGGATCAGGAACCCTGATGCCGTTAGTGCCATATGTATAATTCAGCAGTGCTATTGAAAATCCTGATTTACTGATCATTAAAGGATGGAGGCTATCTTTTGAAGCCTGGTTCACAAAAGTTCCGGTATGAGGTATTCCCAGGCTATCGAGCCTGTTGATTGTACCGGTAATTCCGTCCTTCCCGCGATCAGCAGCATGATTGTTGGCTGTTACCAGGCAATCAATGCCTGCATTCCGGCTGGCATCAGCCAGGGCAGATGGTGAGCTGAACTGCGGGTATCCCTTGTACGGAGGTCCGGCCAGGGTAACTTCAAGGTTGGCTATTGCAATATCACTTGCGGAAATTAAGGGTTTGATATATGTGAATACATCATTGTAATCATAAGTGCCTGTTTTCAGGTTCTCAGCCGACCATATCTGCGAATCATGGCCCATTATATCACCGATAAAAAGCAGGGAGAGGTTTTCTTCTTCCGGTACTGTTGCCTGGCTGTTCACCGGTACCCGGAGACAGAGGAAAATCAGACATATCAGCACTATTCTGAACATTATATCAAGTTAATACGGATCTTTCAGTCACAAAGATAAATTATTTATAACTTTGGAACTTTTCTTTGCGGTTAGTCCGAATTTTTGAAGTGAAAAACATGGAAAGGACGGATATCAGGCGGCTCTCTCTTGCCGGTACATTAATAACCCTTGGAATAGTATTTGGTGATCTTGGCACCAGCCCGCTCTATACAATGAGAGCGATCATCACCGGTGGTGCTGAGAACTTGAATGAGCTGCTCATTTACGGAAGTATCTCGTGCATTTTATGGACACTCACTATTCTGACCACAATAAAATATATACTCATTGCATTAAGGGCTGATAACAATGGTGAAGGAGGAATTTTTGCACTTATTGCACTGATAAAGGATAAATCACAATGGGTTGCAATACTTGCAATGATTGGAGGTGCAGCTCTGATTGCAGACGGAGTGATTACACCAGCGATCTCTGTTACAGCTTCGGTTGAGGGATTGAAGTTCTATAATCCTGATATTCCGGTAATTCCGATTGTGCTTATAATTCTGGCGGCTCTCTTTATTATTCAGCAATTCGGGATTAATATTATCGGCAGTGCCTTCGGACCAGTGATGGTTATATGGTTGTCAATGCTTGCTGTGCTCGGGATTTCACGGTTAATTCAGTATCCCGACATCCTGCGTGCCATCAGTCCTGTTTATGCATACCATTTTCTTGCCGAATATCCAGGAGGTTTTATTTTACTGGGTGCCGTATTCCTTTGTACGACCGGAGCAGAAGCACTCTACGCTGATCTTGGACGTTGTGGCAGGACAAACATCCGTTTTTCCTGGACCTTTGTCAAGACAGCTCTTCTCCTTAATTACTTCGGACAGGGAGCCTGGCTGATGATGAATATTGAGCAGGACACCTTTGTAAATCCGTTCTTTGAGATGATGCCTCAATGGTTTTTAATCCCCGGGATAATTCTGTCTATAGCAGCCGCGATCATTGCAAGCCAGGCAATAATAACAGGATCTTTTACACTAATAAGTGAGGCGATGTCTCTTAATTTCTGGCCAAGGATACGAGTCCTGCATCCTACTTATGTAAGAGGGCAAGTTTATCTGCCTTTTATAAACTGGTTTCTCTGGATCACATGCAGCCTCACCGTCATCTTCTTCAGGGAATCGTCAAATATGACTGCTGCATACGGCTTGTCAATAAACATTGCCGAGATTATGACAACTCTCCTTCTTTCATATTTTCTGATAAAGAAGGGGATTAATCACAGGCTGGTTCTTGGACTTTTCATGTTATTTCTCACAGTTGAAGGAAGCTTCCTGATTGCCAATCTTGATAAATTCAAATCGGGAGGATGGTTTACACTTTTGATGGCATCGATATATTTCCTGGTTATGTTTGGATGGTATTTCGGAAGGAAAATAAAGAACAGGTATATTACATTTGCTGATCTTGGCAATTATCTGAGTATTTTCAAAGACCTGAGCAAGGATGAATCAGTTCCGAAGTATGCAACCAATCTTGTCTATGTGATCCGCGCAAACAGGCATGATCAGGTCGAATCAAAAGTTATATATTCCATATTTCATAAACAGCCCAAAAGAGCTGATACTTACTGGTTTCTTCATATTGACAGGGTAAATGAGCCGAACAGGTTTAATTACGATGTCACTCATATTATACCCGGAACACTGATAAGGATTGATTTCTACATTGGATTCAAAATCTCACTAAAGATAAATCTCTATTTCAAGGAGGTACTTGAGGATCTTGTCAAATCGGGTGAAATAAATCTTGAAAGCTATTACGATTCGATGAGAAAACATGATATCAGAGGTGATTTCAAATTCATACTGATTGACCGGATAATGTCGCGGGATTTTTCACTGTCAACATGGGAAAATTTCATATTGACACTTCATAATATCGTGCGCAGGATTGCTATTCTGGATATCAAAGCGCTTAATCTTGACTCCACCAATACAATTGTCGAACAGGTGCCTATTATTATCGACAAACCCCTGGCGAAAAGAATTGAAAGGATTTAATTTTTGTTACTGCCCTGACTTCTTTTGAGTATATTATATGCACAGAGGTAGCCGCCAAAAATCACCCCTGAAAAACCACCTCCTGTTCTTCCCCATGCAGATGCAAAGTGCAAATTATCAATTGCTTTAAAGGAATCAAAGACTTTCCTGGATGGAGTTTGTGCAAAACCGTAAACAGCACCGCCCGGATTGAGCGTATAACGTTTTATGGTAGATGGTGTACCTGCTTCAGAGTACTCAATAACGCTTTTAATACCGGGGATCAGTTTTTCAAGTCTTTCAATGAAGCACGAAACCGCCCGCTCTTTTCTGGCCTTATACTCCTTTCTTTCCAAAGCTTCCCACTCTTTCAGATAATCAACGCAGCAGACACCACCGACACTTTTTCCTTCGGGAGCAAGACCTGAGTTAATCTGTCCGTAATCAACAAAAATAAAGTTACGTTTCGAAAAATCATCATTATTATTTTTGAAGATATCTGCCATTGATTTTACCGAATTATCAAAAACTGCTGTTGAATAATAATTATGTCCCAGATCTTTAAGGATTTTGCTGAATCCCAGATAAATTGTCAGCAAAGATGCTCCGGGTCTCAGATCACTTGTCTCTCCTTTCAGTTCTGAACCCTTTTCCGCGGGAAGGAGTTCTGCAACACCGGGAACAGAATTATTTGCTATGATATCATCAGCCATAGCTTCAATAAATGAAGAATCCGGTTCACTTTTCTTCCTGAAAGATATTCCGGTTGCTTTATTGTCATGGATCATGATCCCGGTAACAATATGATTAAGAAGAACCTCTCCGCCGTGGCTTTTAATATAACCGGCGAGATAATCTGACAATTTTTGAGACCCCCCCCGGATATAGCTAGCAGTGCCAGTATAATAACTCGACTGTGCGGCTGAATAATATGCCAGGGAAAGTGAATAGGGATTATCATGGAAATAACCGAGATTTCCCAGGAGTATGAGTTTAAGATCATCATTTCTGATAACTGAATCCAGGAACTCTCCGACACTTTTATCCTGTTGTGGGCTGTCAGCAGATTTCTTTTTTGGATGAAGCATCTGGTCGAAATAGGATTTAATGCCATTGGTTTCATCAGGGAATAATCCTGATAATCTTTCGATTGCAATCTCAGGTTCATGTGGTACTGTAACGCTGTAACGATCATTAATGAACCTGTAAAACTCAGGTACCCTGATAAATTCGATATTATTAAAAATATCAAGGTCGGTGAAGATCCTGGTTTTCATGTCACGGGGGGAGGGCCCGTCCATTTCGTGCAATCCGACCTCGAGGATGAAGTCGCCCCGCTTAAATGTAGTTGCACAACCTCCGGGCTGGTTATGCTGTTCAATCAAAAGAACCTTTTTCCCTTCCTTTGCAAGCTTGGCTCCTGCGGTTAGTCCGCCCAGACCGGCACCGATAATAATTATGTCATATTTCATGGAACAACAGCTTGCTAATCCTTTATGTCCGGTATTGGATATCTCTTGAATTCCTTTGTCCTGTCAAACAGGTATCTGTATGTGATATAGTTTTTAACAGGCACACTACCAACCGAAATGAATATCTTTCTCATCTTGGGGTTGAAATCCCCAACCCATGAGAACTCAATCTCGGTATAATGCGGTTTTTTCCTGAAGACTTCGACCAGGTTAAGAATGAATGCCGATTCAATACCCAGCTTCTGGTATTGCGGAATAACCCCCATCAGCATACCCCTGGCCCGGGTCATTGTCTTCCTTTTCTTCAGCCAGAGGAATTTCAGCATATTAATGAGATGAAGCTTCCCGTTGAGATGTTTAGCGATCTGGTTGAGATCGGGGAACATGAGATAAATTGCTATTGGTTTCCCTTCAAAATATGCCAGCCATATAAATTCTTCTTCCAGGATGGGTTTTGCTTTTTTCAAAGTCAATCTGATATATTGAGGTTCCAGGGGTTCAAAATTTGTCTTGAAAGATGCCCAGGCCTCATTGAATACTTCAGCAAAGTCCAGTGTAAGCTTCTTTTCTTCCTTCCAGGTAAAATGTCTGAATTCATAACCCGGCTTATTAGCCACCCATTCCGCAATCTTAGCGATCCTCTCAGGTAATGGTTTTGTGATATCGAGATGAAAGCCTTCCATTTTGTAATATACCTGGAAACCATAGGATTCAAACAGGTTCTGGTAATAGGGATGATTATATGCAATATCAAACGAAGGGTGAGTAAAGCCATTTATCAGCAATCCCCAGTATTTATCTGTCTCTCCGAAGTTTATGGGTCCGTCCATTGCTTCCATGCCTTTTTCTTTCAGCCATTCTTTAGCAGTATCAAACAGGCGGAATGCAGCTTCTTTATTGTCAATACATTCAAAGAAACCCATCCCGCCTGTCGACTGGTCGTATGAATCAGCCAGATTAAAATCAACAAAGGCTGCTATCCTGCCGATAAGCTTATTCCAGTCATCTTTCAGTACCCATCTTTCCACAACCCCATGTTTGTGATAAGGATTTTTCCCTGGATCAAAAACAGTTTTGATGTCATTATCAAGCGGGCAAACCCAGGTTTTGTCATTCTTATAAATGATCCGGGCTGTGTCAAGAAACATTTTCTCTGTTTTCCGGTCGCTGACTTTTATTAGATTCATTTGAGGCGGGTCATTGAATTATTTCATGTAGATCTGTTCGATGATTGTCCTGTATTTCTCATGGATGAATTGCCGTTTCAGTTTTAGTGTAGGGGACAATTCACCTGTTGCAGGTGTCCATTCATCGTGGACCAGCCTGAATCTGGTTATTTTTTCCGGAGGGCTCAGCTTCTTGTTGAGCTTCTCAACTTCTGAAGAGAAAAAGAACTGAACTTCAGCCTGTTGTATAAGTTCTTCATTATTTGAGAATGGGATTTTATTAGAAGCCTTCCAGTCATCAAAATATTTGAAATTTGGCGAGATGAGTGCGCTTGCAAATTTTTCATGTTCACCCAAAACCATTATCTGGTCAATAACCGGAGATTCTTTAAATATGTTCTCAATTATCTGGGGTGCGATGAATTTCCCGTTTGAAAGCTTGAAGATCTCTTTTTTCCTGTCGGTTACCATAAGAAATTTACCCTCCTCAATATGCCCGATATCCCCCGTATGGAACCAGCCCTCATTGTCAAAAGCCGACTTTGTGAGTTCAGGATCCTTATAATAGCCTGGCGTGACATTGGGGCCCTTGCAGAGTATCTCTCCGTCTTCGGCTATTTTCACCTCAACGCCCTCGATTGTAATTCCCACCGAGCCAAGCTTCACCTTTCCTTTTTCGGTTCTGTTAATTGTAATTATTGGCGAAGTCTCGGTTAGGCCATACATATTAATTATTTTAATGCCAGCTGCCCAGAATATTCTTTCGAGCCTTGACTGAAGGCTGGCACCTCCGCATCCGACAATTCTGACCTTGCCGCCTAATGCATCGCGCCATTTGCTGAATACCAGCTTATCAGCTATTTTCAGTTTTCTTTCATAAAACCAGCCGTTTTCTCCGAATGGCTGATATTTCAGTCCGAGATTAACAGCCCAGAAGAAGATCTTATTCTTCATTCCAGTCAGCTTATTGCCTTTTGATATTATGACGCTGTAAAATTTTTCAAGCACTCTGGGAACTGCATCAAAACCATCCGCTTTGATCTCTCCGAGATTTGCGGCTATTGTTCCCATATTTTCTGCATAATAAATGCCGGCCCCGCTGTACTGGGTCTGGTAGTTTCCCAGTCTTCCTCCGACATGGCACAGAGGAAGGATGCTAAGGTATTTATCTTCCGGCTTCAGTTTGAAAACATCTGCGGCTGACAGGAAGTTGCTTACCATATTTCTGTGGGTAAGCATTACGCCTTTTGCCTTCCCGGTCGTACCTGAGGTATAAATCAGAGAGGCAAAATCATCGGGCTTGATGGAGTTTTTTATTGATTTGACTGTCTCTTTATGTTTCTCTCCATTGACCTTACCGGTCTCGATAATCTCTTTCCAGTTTTTCACTCCTTCAATTTCATCAAAGGAATAGACCGCAACAGCCTGGCCGGAAGCTTCTATTGCAGGGCTTACAACTTTTAATAATTTCTTGTCGGAAACAAGGATGATCTTTGCCTCGCTGTGGTTGATAATGTATTGATAATCAGCAGTACCGAGGGATGTAAAAACAGGGACATGAATAATACCGATCATTGCCATTCCCAGATCAACAAAATTCCATTCGGGCCGGTTATTTGTTACGGTAATTATTTTATCACCCTTTTTCAGCCCCAGTTCAAGAAGTCCGTAACTGAAATTATAGGAGTGGTCAATATACTCCCGGGAGCTGTACTTCACCCATTCACCGTTCTCTTTTGCACACAGGGCATCCTCTTTTTTAAATAGTTGGCAGTACCTGTCAAGCAGATCAAAAGTTCTTTCTACGTTCATTGTATTACGTTTTAATTAATACTGATAAGAAATATACAGCAGGCGTTCCTGACCTGATAATAAATGCAATATAAATGTACTCCACAAAAAAATATTTCTATTAAGTATAAAGACTTATAATAACCAGACAAACATTCCAGCTTTTGCTTTTACTGTAATTGCACAGGTGTCCGGAAATATTAATTTTGTCATATTAACAGAACCGGAATAAAAGATCATTTATGAATGCAATGCCATTTGTGATTGGGACCATTGTCATTTTTGCATTAGCTTACCGGCTCTACTTCAGCTTTGTTGCTGCAAAAGTTGCTGTCAGGAATGATCTGGCACAGACACCCGCCTACAGGTTGTACGACGGGCAGAATTATTATCCCATCAGCAAATGGGTGCTGTTCGGACATCATTTTGCAGCAATAGCAGGTGCAGGTCCTCTTGTAGGTCCGGTTCTTGCTGCCCAGTTCGGATTTATGCCCGGATTTCTGTGGATGCTTATCGGGGCTGTGATGGCTGGAGCCGTTCACGATTTTATTATACTTACGGCATCGGTCCAGCATGACGGGAAATCGCTCGCAGAAATAGCAAAAACCGAGATTAATAAGGTAAGCGGCATTACGACGACATTTGCGATTCTGCTGATAATAGTAATTGCACTTGCAGGACTGGGTCTTGTTATGGTTAATGCACTTGCAGAAAGCCCGTGGGGGACGTTCACAATTGCCTCAACGATCCCGATAGCCATAATCATGGGAATATGGATGTTCAAAATACGGAAAGGCAAAACCGTTGAAGCAACGGTCTTTGGTGTGATAATGCTTATACTGGCTGTTGTTCTTGGCCGTTATGTGCCCGGATCTGAATATGCTTCATGGTTCACCTTCAACCAAAAGACCTTTACAATCCTGATCGCAGTGTATGGATTTCTGGCATCAGTTCTCCCGGTATGGCTTCTTCTTTCACCCCGCGACTACCTGAGCTCAATCATGAAGATATCGGTTATCGCACTTCTTGCCGTAGGACTGATTATTGTCGCACCGGAAATAAAAATGCCGGCATTCACTGAATTCGGAAAAGGAGGAGGACCGATTATCCCGGGCAAGCTGTTCCCGTACCTGTTCATTACCATAGCCTGCGGTGCAATTTCAGGTTTTCATTCACTTGTCAGTTCGGGAACAACGCCCAAGATGATTATGAAAGAGGCTCATATTAAGCCTATTGCAGTGGGTGCAATGCTCACAGAGGGTGCAATAAGCATTATGGCGCTGATAGCAGCAACCAGCCTTCTCCCGCTTGATTATTTCCAGATAAATGTGCCTGTTGAAAAGCTGCAGGCAATACTGCCCAGGCTGCATGAGATGGGTTTTACGGAGTCAAACCTTGATCAGCTCTCTGCAAGTGTGGGCGAAAAAATTGCCGGACGTACAGGAGGCGCAGTATCACTGGGTGTAGGAATGGCATATATCTTCTCCTCGATCCCGGGGATGAAGCACCTGATGTCATACTGGTACCATTTTGCCATAATGTTTGAGGCTTTGTTTATTCTTACAACAATTGATGCAGGAACGAGGATCGGAAGGTTTTTACTGCAGGAGGCAATGGGGAAAGTCTATAAGCCATTCCGCAGAACTGACTGGCTTCCCGGTAACCTGATCGCAAGCGGTCTGATAGTTTTTGCCTGGGCTTATTTTATTTATACGGGAACTGTGGCAACAATATGGCCGATGTTCGGCGCTGCAAATCAACTGCTTGCAACTATCGCACTGGCAATCGGCACATCATTTATAATCAACCGGGGCCGGGTAAAATATGCGTGGGTTACCATATTACCGATGACATTTGTCGGCATAACAACCATGACAGCAGCGATCCTGAACATAATGAATATCTATATCCCGCAGATAAGCGATTCAGCTACTATGGTTCCAGGACTGATAAACCTGATACTGACAGCATGTATTATTGTTTCAGTAATTATAATCTTTATAAATGCTGTTCCCAGGTGGGTGAAGCCGAAAAACCTGACTTAGAAAAATAATATAAATTATTATGAACATGAAGGAATCTCTTATAGTATGTATTGTCCTGATATCGTTTTCAGGAATAATTAAGAGACAGAACAAAATTCACAATACCCTCAACATTCAGGAAGAAGACAATCCTGTTACATTTTGGTGCAGTTGACTGGTTGTCAGACATATACATAAAAAGCACAAAAGTCGGATCTCACCAGGGAGGTTATGATCCATCAACCAAATGGGGCGACCTCAGGGCTTCAATGGGTCACCCTGAACCCTTTAACCTTAAATATATCGGTGTTGGAAACGAGCAGTGGGAAGAACTCAGGAAGCTTAGTCCGGCGTTAATCGATGAGCATTATTATATGCTCCCCTGCTGGCTCATGTTGAGGCATGGCAATGGCGCCCGGACCTTATATGGTTTGATAACCTCCGGGTGGCGGGCACACCGAATTACTATGTTCAGAAATTATTTTCTACTCACAGGGGAACGCAGGTAATTCCTGCCTTGAAAGAAGAGAAGCCTCTTACCGGATCTGACAGTCTTTATGCCAGCGCCACAATTGACAAAACTAACAAAAAAGCCTGTATCAAGCTGGTTAATACCTCAATATCAGTAAAACCTGTAAGGCTGAACCTTGACGGGCTGTCATTCCTGAAAAACGGAGAAATTGAAACGCTTAAAGCGGATAATTTATTCGACTTTAATTCAATTGCAGATCCGAAGCTGATATATCCTTCATCCCGACAGGTTTCTGTGTCTTCAAAAAAGGTTAGTGCCAACATTGAACCAAGATCGGTAAATGTGATAGTTCTGAATTATAAAAAATAGGCAGCATTCTTTCAGACCTTCTCTTTCCCCGAAGCATATTTATCAAAATCTTGGTTATCTTTGACGCCTTAAATGAATTTTTGAAATAATGGAGCTATTTCAGACTCTCCTCGACTGGTACATGGCCAATCTGAACTATTTTACGATTGCGCTTCTCATGCTTATCGAGAGTACTTTTCTGCCGTTGCCATCGGAGTTAGTTATGCCATTCGCGGCTTACAAAGCTGCACAGGGCGATTTGAATGTATTCATTGTAATTCTTTCAGGGACTATCGGAGCTCTTAGTGGTTCACTTATCAATTATACCCTTGCTTATTATCTCGGACGTCCGCTGGTATATAAGTTTGCAGAATCAAGAATCGGGAGATTGTTTCTGCTATCAAAGGGAAAAGTAGTTCATGCAGAAGAATATTTCATCAGGAACGGGAAATCTTCAACATTTATCGGTCGATTGGTACCCGGCGTTCGCCATCTTATTTCAATTCCTGCAGGGCTGGCCAGGATGAAGCTCCGTGATTTCATGCTCTATACTTTCATCGGTGCAGGGATATGGAATATAATCCTGGTAATTATAGGATACTTCATTTATGATTTAAAGGACAAGATATTTCCATATCTGGATGATATTCTTTATGTCCTGGGAGCCATCTTCGTTATCTATCTTATATTCAAAGCCTGGAAGAACAGGAAGAAGAAAAATGATGATTCTTCCAAAGCGAATACTTCCCGGATATAGATTTAATTCAGCCAGTTCTCGGCCATCTGTGGCCATGTTTTAGCGGCAAGATTTACAGGTCTTAAACCATATCCGTGTCCGCCGGATGGCATGACAGGCTGTCTGCGGCATCCATCGGAACATAAGTCCTTTTGCTGAAAAGGGTACTGGTACTGGCGCTGAGACTACCTCCGGCGGAAAAGCCCATTATGCCAACTTTTTCAGGATCGATATTCCATTTAGGAGCTTTTTGTCTGACCACTCTCAAAGCCCGTTGTGCATCCTGAAGCGCGCCTTCTTTTTTTTCAGCTCTCCAGGTGCTTTCCCGGGCCAGAGATAGATGAGCTCTTTCTTTTGCGACATGCAGCTGATGGAAAGAAGCAGCAGAACGATAATAAGTGTTTGTTTCATTGTATTCTGATTTGTTTCGATGTCTCACCCCCTCGTCTGGGGTGAGGTTTATATAATTATTCAACAATTTCTGCATTATCGAATTTCTGCGACTGGAAATTGACCCTTGAATGCTGCACTCTTCTCACGGTCCTACCACCGAAAAAGCCCCAGCCACCGCTTCCCAGAAGAAATCCGAGCGCGTACAAACCGCCATTATTATTCTGTGCATACATGGTTATTTCATCATTGAATAGCATGCCGACAAAATCAAAAGGAGCAATGAACCCGTGCCACAGACCTCCGAAAAAACCATATGTATGCCCGGTCAGGCACTGATCAACTATTTCATTATGAGCACATCCGGAAAGAAAAATGAGAATCATAAAAATAGAAAAGAACAGAAAATATTTCTGATTATAAAAGGTTTTCATTGTGTAAATATTAGTGATTAAATCCTGAGTTAATATGCAAACAAATCCAGATCGATGGCTTTACCGGAGAATTTCCTTTCATGGTCAAGGAGCCATTTCTTCCTTTTCAATCCCCCGCCATAACCAACCAGACTTCCGTCGGATCCGATAACCCTGTGGCATGGGATGATTAAAGCTATCCTGTTTGTGCCGTTTGCTTGGGCAACAGCCCTTATCGCCCCGGGATTTTTTATTGATTTAGCCTGCTCCAGGTACGATTTTGTAGATCCATAAGGGATTTTCAGCAATTCATTCCAGGCTGCCTTCTGGAATTCAGTGCCCGGTGTCACAAGAGAAAGTGAAAACTCTTTTCTCTTGCCTTTGAAATACTCCTTCAGCTGCTTTTTAAGCATTCTGAGATGTTTGTTGCTGCCCTCTTTGACCGGAGAATTAAAAAGTTTTGTGAGGTTATCATACACAGCTTCTGAGGCAGCTCTTTCCGGGAATTCAAGAAGGCATATGCCGTCCCGTGTAGCGGCGGCGATCATTTCTCCGAGAGGAGTTTCGATTTTAGTTGTTTTTATCATAAAAAATCTTGCTGTCGTTCAATCATGCAATCATGCGATCTATTTTTCAAATCTCCTGGAAGTCGATTTTATATATCTAATATTCCTGAAACGCATGGCCGACCAGTTTTCATCAATTGAGACCATCCTTATCCCGTGGAAGCCCAGATCATTCAGGGCACTCCACCCGCAGTCACGTTCAGGCCCTGAGGAATACAATTTAGAGTTCTTTTTGGGATAACAGAACCATAATATGCCATCGGCTGTTAGATTATGAAGAGCCATTGGTGCAAAGCGACTGACTTCAGAGACGGACCTGACAAATATGATTATGAACTCATAGGGACAACGCTGATCTATCTCATTATCAGTGATTACGCCTATAAGCTCCCTGGAAATTGCCCGGAAAAAGAATTCTTCAGCATTGATAACCGCAATTCTTTTGTAATCCTTGTAATTAAGTTTCCTCAGGAGCTCTTCCATCTCAGGTTTGAATTATTAGGCTAATTTAAAAAAAAATTGATAAACCGGATAAAAGGTTTTACCTTTGTATTCTCGGAAAATGGGGTGCCTCAAAATTACGGGCTGAGATCAAACCCTTTGTACCTGATCCGGATAATGCCGGCGTAGGAAAAGAAAGTATAGCCACGTGACCTTTTAAATAAGCAAACCTCATTTTCCTGAGACATTAGTTTAATTTGAAAATGATGAAAAGGTTTACGTTATTAATATTCGTATTCGTCGTCACTTTTTCTGATGTGTCAGCGTTTCAGAACCAGGGCTCGGTTATCCGTGGCAGAGTCACTGACGTTTCAGGAAATCCTTTTGCAGGGGCGACGGTAGCAATTGAAAATACATCAATTGGAGTTCAAACTGATTATGATGGCAATTACTCAATTACCGGACTAAGAGACGGAAGTTATACCATCAGGTTTTCCTATATAGGTTATGAGACCATGGTAAAAGAGGTTACGGTAAAAGAGGATATTGTTGTAAATATAATACTTTCAGAAAAGACTTATATGACAGAAGAAGTTCTGGTAAGCGCCACAAGAGCCGGGGAGCATACGCCATTGACCTACACCACAGTAAACAAAGAAGACATAAAAAAGAATAATATTGTTCAGGATATTCCATTTATAATGAATTACACTCCTTCCATGGTTGTTTCTTCGGATGCAGGGACAGGCGTGGGATATACAAGTTTAAACATACGTGGTAGCGATACAAGGAGGATCAATGTGACTATAGATGGTATACCTGTAAATGATGCTGAGTCGCATGGAGTCTGGTGGGTAGATCTGCCGGATATTGCATCATCTGCCGATAATATTCAGATACAGCGCGGTGTTGGCACTTCAACCAACGGAGCCGGTGCATTCGGCGCTACAATAAATATACAAACATCAGCATTGAACCGTGAACCTTATGCTGAAATCAACTCGTCATTCGGGTCCTTCAACACATTAAAAAATACTGCAAACTTCGGAACCGGATTAATAGTTAATAAATTTGCTGTTGATGCCCGTTTATCCAAAATATCGTCTGATGGATATATCGACCGGGCTTTCAGCGATTTAAAGTCGTTTTATCTATCCGGGACATATTACAGTAATAAAAGCATTTTGAAACTTCTTGTTTTTTCAGGCTCAGAACGTACTTACCAGGCATGGCTGGGTGTTCCTAAAGATTCTCTTATAAAAAACAGGACTTATAATCCATACAGCTATGAAAATGAAACAGATAATTACTGGCAGGATAATTACCAGCTACATTATTCACAAAGGATAAATGATTTCTTACATATTGATGCAGCCCTTCATTATACAAGAGGAAAAGGATATTATGAAAATTTTAAACCGGATTCAAAACTCATTTCGTATGGTCTTGATGATAAAATAATTAATAATGATACTGTTACCAGAACAGATATTATAGTCCAGAAATGGCTCGATAATGATTTTTATGGGTTTACTTACTCTATTAATTATGAAAAGAACAGGTTCAATCTGTTAATTGGTGGAAGCTGGAATAATTATGACGGGGACCATTTTGGAGATATAATCTGGGCCAGGATCGTAACTTTTAACGGCGAGAAGTATCGCTGGTATAACGGGACAGGAGATAAAAAGGATTTGAATTCTTACATGAAAATTAATTATTCACTGGCTGCAGGTTTAAATCTTTATACAGATTTACAATTGCGTCATATTAATTATGTAATAAAGGGAATTGACGACAATTTAAAGGATATTACTCAGGATCATTTGTATAACTTCTTTAATCCTAAGGCCGGGATATTGTACAGTCTCAGTAAACAACAAAAAGTCTATGCTTCGTTTGGGATATCCCAGAGAGAACCTGACAGATCGAATTTTACTGATGCCGATCCGGGTAAAACACCAAAACCGGAAAAACTGTATGACCTTGAAACAGGTTATGAATTAAGCTCATCAAAAGTCATGTTAAAAGCGAATCTCTACTATATGCATTATAAAGACCAGTTGATCTCCACCGGCGAAATTAACAATGTCGGAGATCCTATATTGACTAATGTATCAAGAAGTTACAGAATGGGGATTGAACTTGAATCCAGTTTAAAGATAATACAGAATCTGAACTGGTATGGTAATGTAACTTTCAGCAGAAATATTATTCCGCTTTTTGTTGATTATACAGATAACTGGGATACCTGGAGCCAGGAAAGTGATAATCTTAAAAATAAAACGATATCTTTTTCGCCATCAGTAATTGCATGCTCCATATTTGATTATGAACCTTTCAATGAGGTCCATCTGAATCTGACTACCAAATATGTCGGGAAACAGTATATTGATAATACCCAGGATGCTGAAAGGATGCTAAATGGATATCTGGTACAGAACCTTTCATTATCCTATACATTAACGACCAAAACAGTTAAAAAGCTTGTTTTTCAGTTAATGGTGAATAATCTCTTTAATCACAAATATGAATCATATGCATGGGTTTATAAATACATAGAGGGTGGTACTCAAAAGATAATGGATGGATATTTCCCACAGGCCGGTATAAATATTATGATAAAAGCAGGTTTGACTTTCTGATTCTAAGCATCCGGACTATGTGGTTTTCTAACTGGCTATCAAATAACTATATCGAAGTCTTCGGGGCTGTTACCGGTATTATTTATGTCATACTGGAAATAAGGCAGAACATATGGTTATGGCCGGTAGGAATAGCGACTTCGGCAGTTTATATATGGGTGTTCTTTACGAGTAAATTTTATGCTGACATGAGTCTGCAGGGGTACTACCTGGTTATAAGTGTACTGGGGTGGTACTGGTGGATAAAGGGCGGAGGGCGGATGGCGGAGGGCGAAGGGCAAGAGGCGCAGAGCTCAGGGCGCAGGGCTCAGGGCGCAGGGCAGAAGGCAAAGGGCGAAGAGCAGGGGGCGCAGAACGCAGAGCTAATGGCGCAGGGCGAAGAACAACTAGATGCTGATACAGAGCTCCCCTCCTCGGAGGAGTTGGGGGTGGGTATTGAAAGACCTGGAAAACTTAAAGTAACAAGAATAAGTCTAAAAACTACGCTTATTCTCTCGGCTGTATTTTTGGCTCTTCTTGCAGTTATGTATCTGGTGCTTGACAGACTCACGGATTCACCGGTGCCTTTCTGGGATTCGTTTATTACAACTCTGTCAATTATAGCCACATGGATGCTTGCCAGGAAGATTTACGAACACTGGTATCTGTGGATCGTTGTTAATGCTGCTTCAGTACTGTTGTTTTATACGAGAGGGCTTTACCCGACTGTCGTGCTTTACATTATTTATTGTGCCATGTCGTTTGTGGGCCTTAATGAATGGAAACGTACACTCTGACAGTTCATGTAATGTAATATCTCTGCCGACAGCAAAAGCGATTTTCTTAAGTTCAGACATCAGTCGGTCAAACTCATCAATAGATTTAAAGAAATAATGTAACTTTATTAATCACATACTTATTATGTCGTTAAAAACTGTGATTCTGGCAAACGGACAATTTCCGGAGAATGAGATCCCGAGGAATTTTCTTATGAATGCTGAAGTGATTGTATGCTGCGATGGAGCAGCTGTGACACTTGTTCAGTATGGACTTGAGCCTTCAGCAATTGTGGGGGATTGTGATTCGATTGATGATGAGATTATTAACAGATATGCAGACCGGATATACAAAGACGATGAACAGGAAACTAACGATCTGACCAAAGCAGTAAAATGGTGCTCAGAAAAGGGGTATAAAGATATTGTTATTCTCGGGGCAACAGGCAAACGGGATGATCATACCCTGGGAAACATATCGCTGCTTGCTGAATATGCACAATTCGTGAACATAAAAATGGTTACTGATACCGGGATCTTTTATCCTGCTCTTGAAAGCAGCAGATTTGAAACTTCACCTGGTCAGCAGATTTCAATTTTCTCTATAAATCCTGATACCGAAATAATCTCATCGGGTTTGAAGTACCCACTTAATAAGAGAAAATTAAAAAACTGGTGGGAAGCAACACTGAATGAGGCTGTAGGTAATTCATTTGAATTGAAATTTGACAGGGGAAAAGTAATTGTATTTATGGAATTTAAGTAAAAAGTCCTGCAGGTCTTGCCAGTCCTGCCAGTCTTGCATGTCATTTAACCCGAGAGGACCTGCACGACCTGCATGACCTGCATGACTTGCATGACAATCTCACTGCTTGGTTTCTTCTTTTACCAGGGTTATCAGCTGCACCCTGCTCCTGACATTAGTTTTAATATATATCCTGTGAGTATGATCCTTCACAGTCTGCAGGCTGATAAATAGCTTGTCTGCTATCTCTTTATTGCTGAGCCCATTGCAGATCTCCCGCACGATATCCGTTTCACGTGGCGATACATCAAATTTTCTGCAGAATTCCTCAAATGACAGTTCCTTCCCCGGTTCCGTGGTAAATGCAGACATCAGCGTACCGTAAGTGAAATAGACCGGGAGAAATGCATTGCCGGTAAAGAATGTCAGGATAAAGAGCAGGGCTATATAAACAGATATTGTATAGAAAAAAAGAGGAATGCATTGTAAAAGCATTACAGTTAAGATAGCTGTAGCAATTATCCTCCTGTCATACGCGTGAATGAATGACTTTCCCTTCTTTGGAAATATTATCAGGATTGAAGCAAAAGAGGAATAGATAAAATTCATGCCGATAAAATAGTAACGTATCAGGTCTTCAGGTTCAATTGATTTTTCTTCGGCGACATAATAGCCTAAAGTGATTATTATCGCGAAATTGACAAGAAGGAACCAAAGAAAGTGCCAGTTATTATACTTTCTTCCTGAAATTTCTCCTGAGAACCTGATGAGCATAAGCCAGGCAAAAACCAGAAAGGGAAATCCAAGAAGAAGGGAGATATTGGTAAAGCGTTCAATCAGGTTTGAATCTATATAGGGAGAGAGAAAAGCTTTAATGATCACCTGACCCCAGATTCCATAAAATCCGAATGTAAAGATGAAAACCAGGAAATACAGCAGAGATGAGAAAATTTCACTCCTGTACCTGTTCCTCAGCCGTGATGCCAGGACCACGCTTCCAGCGGCCAGAGCTACCGATAAGAAAAAAACCAGCCAAACCAGATATTTGAGCATAATAATATAAAGGTATTCAGATTATTTCGGATTTCGGATTGTCGATTGCGGATTTTTTACCTGTTGTCAATCGGCAATTACTACTAAAGTATTGCCATCATACTAAAGTAGGAAATAAAAAAAACACTACAATAGTATGAAGCCCATGGAAAAAACAGGCTTTACATTTGTCTCGTATTGTGAACGCAAGTATTAATTAATAATTCTGAAATATGGAAACAAGTAATGAGTACAAATTGAAACCAACATTTGGCAACAGCTTTGGTACAGGATGGAGAGTAATGACAGATAACTTTATCAGACTGCTTCTGATAGTTATTATCCTGGCTATAGTGACGGGTCCCTCGACAATAGTGAATTTTAATTTCGATAAAAATGATCTTCACAGGGTGCCATGGGAATGGACAAGAAATATAGACGGTATTATAAACTGGGCTTCAATAGGCATGATGGCAGCGTTCTTCGGACTTATTGCCCTGCTGTTCACTTTCTTTGTTGTACCTGTATTTGAATACGGGGCTGATATGACCTTTGTTCAGGCTGTAAGGAAAATCAAACCTGATTTTGAACTGCTTATAAGAGGCTTCTGGCAGAATTACCTTCATATTGTCCTGGCGAATCTGCTGGTGTCGGCACTCGTAATACTGGGATGCTTTGCCCTGATCATACCTGGAATAATTATCGGCTGCCGGCTGGTTTTTGTATCATATATAGTGATGGACAAAAGGCTCGATCCCATTGAAGCTGTTGAATTAAGCTGGAAACTTACAAGGGGGCATGGATGGAGGATCTTCGCAATGGGATTTGTATCATGTTTCATCCTGCTATTCGGGCTAATATTTTTTATAGTAGGTATATTCCCTGCAATAATGTGGGTTTCAAGTTCCTTTGCAACTCTTTATCAGTCAGTACTTAACGAAAAGGAAAAACCTGCAGAGCAACCGGTACTGGCACAATAACGGCATTCAGTTTTCTTTCTTAATATGTTTTCTCCTGCCGCGGGCTTTGCCCCGGCAGGTTTTTTTTATTTAAATTGTATAACTTTATAGCCTGGTTGTTCAAAAAGATACATCCGACTTCCCTTTGATTACATACTGAAAAAATAAAGCCATCACAGATTCTGTATTTGGCACGCTGTTTGCAAAAAACTGAAAATTCAATACCTTTATAGTTTATTTTATAAATACTTTAAAACATGAAGACGAGGACAATATTATTAACGATTGTACTGATTTTTGCTTTACCTGCACTTTCCGATGCTCAGGTAGGTAATCTGCTGAAGAACAAGGTGGGCAAAGCAATTAATGCCGGAGTTAAAGTACTTGATAAAGAGGCGGACAAGAAAATTGATTCAGCTGCCACCAGGGAAGCTCAGAAGGCATATGATAAAGCAGAGAAGGACAGAGCTGAACAAGAGGCAG
>CAYNGW010000002.1:0-21465 GCA_964396955.1 uncultured Rikenellaceae bacterium
TTAAACTGTGTTGATACACATGTACCCACCCCCCGGCCCTCTCCCTGCTTCGCAGGAGGGGGTGTGTTTATACAGAAAATATTAAGTATAATTGGCAAATTCCTTAATATAATAAACTAATATTCAATAATATACATAAGCTAGTCTCCACCTCCCTGCTTCGCAAGGAGGGGGATTAAGGGGGTGGGTACGTGTAGTTCAGGAGGGAGCACCGTTACATCACCAGCATCGCATCCCCATACGTCCCGAACCTGTACTTCTCCTTGACTGCAGTCTTATAAGCATCAAACAGAAGATCATACCCGGCAAATGCGGCCACCATCATGAGCAGTGTTGAATAGGGCAAATGGAAATTGCTGATCATCATATCAGGCACCTTGAACTCATACGGCGGGAAAATAAACTTATTTGTCCATCCGTCGAAAGGCTTAAGATAGCCGTTGGTGGAAACTGAGCTTTCGAGTGTCCTGACAACTGTGGTGCCGACAGCACAAATCCTGAATTTATTGTTTTTTGCCTTATTGACAATCTCAACAGCCTCTTCAGTTATCCTGATCCTTTCCGAATCGACCTTATGCTTTGTAAGATCTTCAACATCAACGCTTCTGAAATTACCCAGACCGACATGCAGTGTAATTTCAGCAAAGTCAACACCGATGATCTCAAGCTTCTTCAGAAGCTCCCTGCTGAAATGTAATCCGGCAGTGGGTGCTGCAACAGCTCCTTCATGCTTTGCAAAGATCGTCTGGTACCTCTCATTGTCTTCCGGCTCCACCGGCCTGTTGATGAACTTGGGCAGCGGTGTTTCACCCAGACTGTATAGTGTCTGCTTGAATTCCTCATATGTTCCGTCAAAAAGGAACCTCAGGGTTCTGCCTCTTGATGTTGTATTATCTATCACTTCGGCAACCAGCAGATCATCTTCCCCGAAATAGAGCTTATTGCCTATCCTGATCTTCCTGGCAGGATCAACAAGCACATCCCATAAACGCTGCTCCCTGTTCAGCTCACGCAAAAGAAAAACTTCAATCTCTGCTCCGGTCTTTTCCTTATTGCCGTACAACCTTGCCGGGAAAACTTTTGTGTTATTAAAAACCAGTACATCTCTTTCGTTGAAATATTCAATTATTTCCTTAAAGATCCTGTGCTCAAATTTTCTTGTCTTCCTGTTAACAACAAACAACCTGCATTCATCCCTGTTTGGCGATGGATACAGGGCAATAAGCTCCTGCGGCAAGTTGTACCTGAATTGAGATAATTTCATATCAGATCAGTATTGGTAATTTACGAATTCCTTTATACGTAATAATTCCCGTTTTGTTTCATTTGTTCAAGAAATTGTTCAAATTTTTCAATGCTCCGGGCTTTTTCCACCTTAAATGACCCTATCGATGTCCTTTCAAGAGCTGAAAGATAACAACCGCTTCCAAGAGCTAAACCAAAATCCCTGGCAAATGACCTTACATATGTTCCCTTGCTGCAAAGTAATCTTATCCTTGATTCCGGGATACCAAATGAGATAAGTTCCAGCTCCCGGAAAATAATAGTAACAGGCTCCAGGTTTTTCGCAATGCCTTTTCTGGCAAGCTCATACGCTCTCTTCCCATTTATGAGCTTTGCCGAATGAAGCGGTGGCACCTGCTGCTGTTCACCAATAAATTTTTGTAAAGTTTTCTGAACCAGCTCCCCAGTAATATGATCCGCCGGGAATCGGCCGTCAGTTTCTGTCTCAAGATCAAATGACGGTGTTGTTTCTCCAAAATGCAGGGTGGCAATATACTCCTTGTCAAGATCGCTGAATTCATAAATTCTTTTTGTTGCCCTGCCGGTGCAGAGTATCATAAGTCCGCTTGCAAGAGGATCAAGCGTTCCGGCATGTCCGACTTTAAGCTTTTTGATACCGAGAGTGCTCCGGATCATTATCCTCACCTTGTTCACCAGGTCAAATGATGTCCAGTAGAGAGGCTTGTCAAATAACAGGACCTGTCCTTCTTCAAACAAGGTTGTTTTTTCAGATGACATGCAGTCCCAATAAAATTGAAAAGATCCCGGCAAGGATACAATAAGCGGCAAACCAGAAGAGATTTCCTTTTCTGACCAGGTTAATCATCCATTTACAGGCTAAATAACCTGAAATGAAGGCAGTTATAAAACCAATCAGGATTATAAAAAATGATGTCCCTTCAGTTGTTAAATCACCAGTTCTCATTTCCATCAGGTTTGCACCGATCACCGGGATAAGTACCATCAGGAAGGAAAATTTGGCAATATCCGTTTTTTTGTTACCCAGCATCATCCCGGTGGCAATTGTTGCGCCTGAGCGGGAGATTCCCGGAAGAACGGCTATGGCTTGTGCGATCCCGATTATAAATGCATCAACGTATCCGACAGGCTTTTCTTTTGGCCGGATGATATAAGTAAGAAACAGCAGAAGTGCCGTTATAATAAATTCTATTCCAAGCGAAACCATATTCCCCGCAAAGAATTTCTCAGCTATATCGGTCATGAAGAACCCGGCTATCCCGACAGGTACCATGGATATAAAAAGCTTTATAATATAGACCGTCTCTTCATTCATGCGGAATTTAAAAAATCCTTTAAACAGATCTGTAATTTCTTTCCATAAAACAATCAAAGTACTTAACACGGTTGCTCCATGTACTGCAACTGAAAAATAGAAATTCGTTTCAGGGTCTATTCCGAACAAATATTTCCCGAGTTCAAGATGTCCAGAACTGCTGACGGGCAAAAACTCTGTCAGTCCCTGGATAAGGCCAAGAACCAGTGCTTCGAACCAGGTCATATAAATATATAACTAATTTATTACAAATGCGACGGAAGACCGAAGTCCGAAGACTGAAGTCCTAAGAGTGTCAAGACTTCTGACTTCCAGCTTCCGACTTCTGACTTCCGTTTTTCGGTTTTTTCATGATAGCCCATATCTCAAAAATAAATCCTGCAAGGACGACAATCGGAGCAAGTGTTATCCTTCTGAAGCTGAAGATATCTTCACTGAATTTATCGGGACTCTCCGACCTGCCTCCGAGCATAAGCAGAAAGCCGATAACAATAATTCCAAAACCTATAGCCAGCAGCTTATAATTTTCGCGTCCCAAAGCAAAATTCAACTTTTCCTTTTTTTCATTTTTTGTGCCCATGATATTTTCAATAATATAGTTTGTCTTCAGAAATGCTCAGATACCTGTTAACCGAAAAGAATGTTGATATAATATTGATCAGAATTCCGATGATGATGATGGCTGCGCCAAGAAGCACAAGCAGCTCTGTACTTTGAAAGGCAAACATGAGAAAAAATTCCTTCTCAATTAAATAAAGAAGACCCATAAGAAGCGTCATTGCTATCAGTGCTGACAGGAATCCGTGGAATGCGCTTTGCATGATGAACGGACGCCGTATAAATGATCTTGTCGCTCCTACAAGCTGCATAGTCCTTATGATAAACCTCCTTGAATAAATCGCCAGACGAATGGTATTATTGATTATTGTGAGTGCTATGAGGAAAAGGAAAGCACTTATCACAAGCAGAAACAGGCTTATTTTCCTTACATTCTCATTGATAAGGAAAAGGAGCGACTCCTGGTAAAAAACCTCTTTCACAAACGGATATTGGAGAATATATTTTTCAATCTTTACCACGCTGTCGGGACTTGTATAGTTTGAAATAAGATAAACGTCAATTGACGGCGGCAGCGGATTATCGCCCAGGAAGCTGATGAAATCCTCTCCCAGCTCTTCCTTCATCTTTGCCGCAGCTTCATCCTTTGAAATGTATTCAGTCGATTTTACGTAATACTTGGCATCAAGGTCTTTCTGCAGCATCCTGATGTCTGCCTCCTTTGCATCATCATCAAGCATTACTGAAAACGAGAGGCTCTCGCGGAAATAATCAGAGAGCTCCTTTGCATTTATCAGCACAAGTCCGAGAATACCAAGAAGGAACAGAACAAGAGAAACGCTTACAACCAGCGTTGCGTATGAGCTTCTCAGCCTTGTTTTTGTTGTTCCGTCCCCAGATTTCTTCATGCTTTTTTAATCCGCGATCGTCATCCACCCGAATTCATCTTCAGCATCGCCATTCTGAATTGCAACAAGCTTATTATAAAGCTTCATTGTTATCGGACCGGGTTTGCCATCCCTGCAATATTCATAGATCATGTTCTTGTCAGGATCGACAATTTTTCCTATAGGGCTGATGATTGCTGCAGTACCGCATGCCCCGGCTTCGCTGAAAGATGTAAGTTCCTCAACCGGTACCCGGCGTCTTTCCGTTTTTATGCCGAGGCTTTCTGCAATTTCTATCACACTCTTGTTTGTGATCGAGTTTAATATTGATTCAGATTTCGGGGTAATATATGTGTTGTCCTTTATGCCATAGAAGTTTGCCGGACCGCATTCGTCAATATATTTCTTCTCTTTTGCATCGAGGAAAATTGAGCTTGCATATCCGCCTGCTTTCGCTGTCACCAGTGCACGCAGACTTGCAGCATAATTACCACCAACTTTATATATCCCTGTACCAAGAGGTGCTGCTCTGTCCACATCCCTGCAGATCATCATGTTAACAGGCTTTATGCCCTCCTTGAAATATGGACCGACCGGAGTAACAAAAACAATAAATGTATATTCCGAGGCAGGCTTTACTCCTACTTCTGCTCCGCTGCCATAAAGAAGCGGTCTTATATATAATGAAGCACCAGAACCATAAGGCGGCACAAATTTCTTATTCAGCTTTACCGCCTGGAAAAGAGCTTCCCTGAATAGGTCAGCCGGAACCGGAGCCATCTTTACTCCTTCTGCCGAAAGGATGAGCCTGTTTGCATTTTCATCCCATCTGAAAACCCTTATCTTTCCATCCTTGCCCATATAGGCCTTAAGTCCTTCAAAGGCTTCCTGTCCGTAATGCAGGCCTGTTGCAGCAATGTGAACATCAATGTATTCTGATGTCGATACTTCAGGTTTTCCCCATTTGTCATCCTTATATATGCACCGTACATTGTAGTCAGTTTTTATATAACCAAATGGCAGGTTTTTCCAGTCTAATAATTCCATAATTAAGCTCTTATAATATGACGCAAAAGTACATTAAATTACAATACTTCCATTCCAAAAATAATTCCCCTTTAACTTCATGCCCTATTTTTTATTTCCTCGTCTACCCTTTATACACATGGTAAACAATTTCTTATAAAGGCTTTCTTGATGTTTAAGGAGGATGAATGAGGAATCCCCCACCAAAAAAAAATTAATAAATCTGTATAAAGAACCGGGGAAGGAAGGGGGTTATGAAACGTTTTCCACCAGAGCTGCTATCTGATCTTCAATTGATACGCTTCTCAGCAGTTTGGCCGTATTTGTTATGAACTCGTGATCAGAGAGAAGCTTTCTCTGTGTATCCATCCACTCTTTTTTATCATGTGTTTTACCGTATTCCGATTCCTCCCTCAGCAGTTTGTCAGACAGCTTTATATAATCGACGCGTCCCAGGTAATCATATTTTGCATCATGCAGGATATTGTCTGAAACAGATGCCTGCTTATCGTTGAACGAATTATTTATCAGCTTCTTCACATCGTCTGCATCAGCCTGATTAAAAGCATATTTTGGCAGTATTTCCTCAATAAGCTGGAATGCGGCTTCAAGAGGCTTGTCATAATCAGATATATAACCTGTAAAAAGAAACAGCGAAGCAAGTTTCAGATGTATATATTCCTCTTCAGGCAGACTTTCGGCAGTTGAAAGAAGCTCGGTCTGATTGGAAACACTTTTAACAAGCGAAGCATTGTGGAAATAGAGATCCGGCGGAGCTTCATCATCAAACATTTTTATTATCAGCTCCTCAATATCCTGGAGCTTTATCATCTGCATCTTCAGGATGAATTTCTTATTGGGGCTTCCATTCTCATCGCTCAGTTCCGGTATAATGCCGTTGATAAAATACATGTCGAGCTCACCTTTGTATTTCACCGGCATCTTCCCCCTGTGCTCGCAGACGAAAAAGTCTTTTACAAACTCATAGGTCGTTCCGGAAATATTTATTTTACCCGCTTCTCCTGAGGATTCCATCCTGCTTGCAGTATTCACCGTATCGCCCCAGATGTCATATGAAAGCTTCTTATGTCCGACCACTCCTGCAACCACCGTACCTGTATGTATACCGATCCTGATATCCCAGTACTTCATTCCCTGAAGCTGTGATGCCGCCTTGAGCCTGCTCATGTAAACCTGCATCTCAAGTGCGGCAAGGATCACTTCAACGGGATTTGTACGGTTTTTCTCGGGAATACCGCCGGCACACATATAGGCATCTCCGATGGTCTTTATTTTTTCGATGCCGAGACTTTCGACAACGGAATCAAAATGAAAGAAAAACTTATCCAGCTCATCTATCAGAACCTCAGGGTTCATCTCTTCAGCGATCTTAGTAAATCCCTGGATATCTGAAAAAAGCACGGTAACAAAATTATATTTTATTTTGGTTGCCTTCCCCTTTTCCATTATTTCGCTGGCTGTATTCTTTGGCAATACGTTTGCAAGAAGAGTTTCTGTTTTTTCCTTTTCAATTATCAGATCCTCGGTCCTTTTATTGATGATCTGCTCAAGCATATACTGGGTTCTGGCAAACCGCAGGCTCAAATGAGCATATAAAGCCCAGAAAACCAATGCGGCAAATAAAAGGTACATTGCAAAGGCAAATCCTGAAAAATACCGGAGAGGAAGCACTTTGAACTTCAGCACCAGCATTTCCCCTCCCATTTGTTTCAGATCCGTATACCTGGCACGCAATTCATATTTCCCGGACGGCAGATTAGTATACTCCTTATAATTGGTAGAACGCCATTCTCCCCATCCTTTATCATAACCTTTGAGAAAAAAACAATAATCCATAGTATCCCGGGAGCCCATTTCAAAAACCAGGTTGTTGTGCCTGTGATTAAAAATCAATAATTCATCCGATGTGCGGCTTCCTCCTGCAGTATCGGGGAATATTATGGAATCACCATTATTTATTATAATGCCGGACAGGAAAGGATCTTCTTCACTGGTACCGGCTGCACCCCTGGGAACCAATCCTGAGATTAAAAGAATGAGACCGAAAACAAAGGGCTTTATTTTAAGGTTCCTTAATAAAACCATATAAAACAGTGAAATTATTCATCCAAATGTAGCACTTAATAAAGACTGGTCAAAAGGAAAGGTCAATTTTAAGTATTTTTGCACACAAAAGGATTTTGTGTATGATGCAAATCGTCTTTGCCACCAATAATGAAAATAAATTAAGGGAGATCAAAAATATTCTTGGAACCAGCCTCAGCCTGCTGAGCCTGAGCGATCTGAAGATTTATGATGACATTCCTGAAAACGAACCTTCTCTTGAAGGAAACGCAATGCAGAAGGCCCGGTATATTTATAAAATGGTGAATATATCTGTTTTTGCTGATGATACAGGACTTGAAATAGAAGCTCTGAATGGACTGCCCGGAGTCAATTCAGCCCGTTTTGCCGGTGAAGACAAAAACTCTGATTCAAATATTGATAAAGTCCTTAAAATGATGGAGACATCTGTAAACAGGGGGGCAAGGTTCAGAACAGTAATTGCCCTGATCCTGGACGGCAGGGAGTATTTTTTTGAAGGCATTGTGAATGGCAGGATAATTACTGAGAGAAGAGGAAGAGAAGGTTTCGGGTATGATCCGGTGTTTGTTCCGGACGGCAGTGACCTGACTTTTGCAGAAATGCCATTAAATGAAAAGAACATGATCTCGCACCGTGCAAAAGCTTTCGAAAAACTCAGGGAGTTCCTTCTTCATTATAATCACCAGGACAATAAAAGGAGTTATTTAACTGTTTAATTCTCTGATGAGGAAACTGCTTATTTTTATCTGTCTGTTTTTTGTCTTTTCCCATTCCCGGGGTCAGACTCCGGTCGGTACATGGACTGATCATCTGGTTTATAATACAGCTAAAAATCTTACAGTAGGATCTGAAGAG
Source organism: uncultured Rikenellaceae bacterium (assembly GCA_964396955.1). Taxonomy (GTDB): domain Bacteria; phylum Bacteroidota; class Bacteroidia; order Bacteroidales; family VadinHA17; genus LD21. The sequence continues at coordinate 8,011 of CAYNGW010000002.1, forward strand.
ATCTACGCCAACACAGGCTCATCCCTGATCGTTTATAATAAGGAATATGCAGAGCTCAGAAAATTTTCACGAGTCAATGGCCTCACTGAAACTGCAATAAGCACCATCGCATGGTCAGAAGAAAATAAAGCGCTTTTAATAGCCTATTCGAGCACAAACATCGATATCCTGAAAGACAATTTAATCTATAACATTCCCGATATCAGCAGGAAATATATTCCGGGAAAGAAAGAAATAAACAGGATAAGGATCAACGGTAAATATGGATATCTGGCTTGCAGCTTCGGTATTGTGATAATCGATATCATCAGGCACGAGATATACGACACCTGGAAGCCTGGCAATGGCACTGAGAATCCGGAGATATGGGACATTGCCTTTGGAAACGGGAAAGTATATGCTGCAACAGGCATCGGAGTATATTCAGCGGATCTTAACGATCCGGGACTCTCATATTTTGGCAACTGGTCAATCCTCAGTTCTCTTCCGGAACCAACCGGGAAATATACAGCGGCAGTGTTTTCCGGTGGCAGGCTTTATGTTAACCAGACAGGGAAATACTTACCCGGTGATAATATTTATGCTATCGGGACCGGAACTTCATTATTTTCATATTCAGCAGGAGTGTATAACACTTCTTTTGACAAAGCATCTGATGGATTTTCTGTCGCTTCAGGAAAATCTGTCAGATATTTTCATGATGACGGTACTCTCCGGAATACCATTTCTTCATACACATGGGGTGTTCCTGATGCTTCACAGGCAATTGAAGATCAGGGAGATATATGGATAGCAGATATCAGCTCAGGACTCATTAAAGGAGAGAACATGTCGGATTTCTCTGCCCTGACACTACCCGGACCAATTTCAAACAATGCCATCAGCGTTACTTCCTTTAACGGGAAAACCATTATTTGTGGCGGCGGAGTAGATAATGCCTGGAATAATCTCTCAAGGCCATTTCAGTTTTCGGTCTGTGAAAATAATTCATGGACTCATATCAGATACACTGATTTTTACGATGCAATGAGGGCATTCATTGATCCGGCCGATGAAAACCATTTTTTTGTAACATCATGGGGAGGAGGATTGCTTGAATATCGCGGTAATGAACTTATAAACAGGTACAAATACGATAATTCTCCTCTGCAGACCATTATCCCCGGTGCAAACTATGTAAGACTATGCGGACTGGCTATGGACAGCTATGGGAATCTTTGGATAGCAGGAAGTAATGTTCCGGGAACACTAAAAGCACTGAAGCCTGACAATGACGGTTGGATTGTCAATCCTGCAACCTGGAACATAAACGTCGTAGGCGATCTGATAATGACCCGTAATGGGACAAAATGGGTTATCCTCCCCAGGGGCAACGGCCTTTTTATCCTGGATGATAACGATACTCCCGAATATTTCGGCGATGACATGTATAAACAAATGTTTGTCACCGATCCTGATGGAAAAATGATTGCGTTTGTTTACTGCCTTGCAGAAGATCATGACGGAAATATCTGGGTTGGAACTGACCAGGGGCCCCTGATCTATTATAATCCCGACAAGGTTTTTGAGGAGGAAATAAAGGCATTCCGCATAAAGATCCCGCGCAAAGACGGTAGCGGACTTGCCGACCTGGTGTTGTTCACCGAATCAATCGCCTCCATTGCCATTGATGGCGCCAACAGGAAATGGCTTGGCACAATGAGTTCAGGAGCATATCTGCTTTCTCCGGACGGGACAAAGCGGCTGAAAAATTATAATGAACAGAACAGTCCCATCCTTTCCAACACAATTGCCGGTGTTGCAGTTGATAATGAAACAGGTGATATCTGGTTTGTAACCTCTCAGGGTATTATCTCAGTAAGAGGAGATGCCACAGAAGGCAAGAAAGAATTTTCAGATGTTTACTCCTTCCCTAATCCCGTAAGAGAGGATTATGAAGGAAACGTTATTATAACCGGACTCATGAAAGACACCCAGATAAAGATAACAGATATCAGCGGAAATCTTGTCTGTCAAACTGTCTCCGACGGGGGACAGGCTTCGTGGGATCTTAAAACCTACAACGGTCTCCGTGTTGCAACCGGAGTATACCTGGTATTCTGCGCCAGCAGTGACGGATCTCAGACTGCAGTGACGAAAATATTGGTGATTAACTAGTTACTGTCTATTTGTTGAATTATTTTCGCCAACTGTCTTCAGCACAGTGAATAACTTAATTAAGCACTTGCTTCAATAATGCGTTTATTTATTGTTGGTAAAAGTATTTTATAATCTAATATTATAACCATCAGTAAAAAAGGCATTATAATATTAAAATAACTAATGTCAAAAGATGAGTTGAATATACTTGAAAAAATACCATTTTCGTTGACATTAATTAAGAAAGAAATTAAAATTGGCAATAATAATAAAAGTGTACTTAATTTCATTAATGATGTTAAATCATTAACCTTGAATGAGTACATAATTGACATTATAATAGTTATGAAGCTTATTAAAACGGGTAAATGTCTGTTTTGAAGTTCAAAAGGGTTATATCGCATAAAATGCTCTAAATTTCCAACACTCTGAAAACATATATAGAAAAAAACGATTGATGTCAATAATGCAATTACTAAAAATCTGGTTTTCTCTTTCAGGGAAAGATTATAGAATTGTTTAAACAATAATAATGCAATAGGAATGATTGCCGTTAATCTTGTTAAGATAAAAGCTATTGCTCCAAAAGATGTTATTATAATGTTCAACTTTTTGTTTTTATTTATTCTATTTTGAATAATAATTAAAAAAACCAGTACTAAAATAAAATTTGAAATCAAATCACTTTTTACATAAATTTCCCAAATATAGGAAGGGGATAAAACCAATAGAAGCAAGCCAAATAGCCTATCTTTATATTCTTTAAAACTTATAAGCATTATTAAGAAAAACGCAAGGAAGCTAAAAGATTGTAAGTACCCTACACTACCCATTAAATAAAATGGAATACCAATAAAGAACAGGGTTGGCAAATCAGAGGTTCTGCCTCCTAAGTGGTCAATAGCAGAATATGGATATTCGCCTTGTAACAAGGCATTTATACCAGCTTCCATTGCAGACCATCTATCAACATTTAAAGTTTGCCCGTCAACAGCCACATTCAGGTAAATTGTGAATGCAAAAAACATAAACGAAATAACCCAAAAAACATATTTGTAATAATATTCCCTGATACTAATCTTAAGGTATAAGAATATAATAAGGAACATCAATATAAAATATATCAATGTAAAGACGTACTCATTGTAATTATTTAACCTTGAAGTATATTTTAGTACAAACAGACTATTTATTACTAAATAAAGTATATAATGTAATATCAGTTTTAGTTTCATATTATTGTCAACTTGTAAGGAATACTCTTTTAATAGTGCCACCACTCAAAGAACCAATAAAGTCAGTAATTCCTTTTTCTTCAGATTTTTAAAAGCGACAAGCACCTGACAACTTCTAATCCGTTATCAAACTCTGAATCCTCTCAATCTGCAGTTGCTTATTTACCTCCCTCAGGCTTCTTGCAGTTTTGGTAAAATACTGGTGCCCTGAAATGAATTTAACCTGGATCTTGTTCCAGTCATTAAGTGATCCCATCTTATTCTGGGCTTTCAGCTCCTCAAACAGAGTATTCGAAACCGGGATAAAATCACTTCTTCCAAGATAGTCCAGGTCAGAATCACATATTATGTCCTCAAGAAGGTTGGTAGGTTTCGGCGGCAGCTTGGTCGACATGATTATTGAACATATCCGCTCTATCTGCCCAGGAGAATAGTTGTACTTTGGAAGCATCTCCCTGGCAATTATTGTCCCATGGTATTCATGATTGTCATAAACCACGGTATGTCCGACATCATGGAATAATCCTGCAGTCTTTAGAATGAGGATCTCCTCATCTGAACATCCTTCTGCCCAGCCTATAAGCTCAACTTCGGTTACCACATCAACCGTATGCTTGACATTATGATAAAACAGGTAATCAGGAAGCTCTCTTTCAAGCTTGTCAAGGATTATTTCCTGAATATCGGTAAACTGGATCAGTCCGAATTTTATCCTGAATCCTTCATTGGGAGAGATACCTTTCCCGTCAACAGAAAATTCAGGTTTGAGCCCTTTCACCCTGTACATTTGCAGGTCTCCCTTGTATTTTACAGGAAGCTTCCCAAAGTATTCACAGTCAAAGAACTCTTTCACAAGCTCATAGGTCATCACTGAAAGAATGATCCCGCCGTTTTCCGAGACTGCCTCAACACGGCTGGCGGTATTTACCGTATCACCTTTGATATCATAATTGACTTTCTTTTTCCCGGTTATTGAAGCAGTGACCGGCCCTGTGTGAATCCCGATCTTGAGATCCCATATCCTGCTGTCTGAGCCTCTTTTATTCAGCTCATAATTCTCAAGATAATTCTTCATCTCGAGCGCAGCCATTACAACATCTATCGGGTTGGTGATATTTTTTACCGGGATCCCTCCTGCACACATGAAAGTGTCGCCGATGGTTTTTATTTTTTCAATTTTATACCTTGTAACTATTGCATCAAACTCGTAAAGTATCTCATCAAGCTCATCCATGACTGCTGTTGAATCCATGCCTTCAACAAGCTTTGATAAGCCATGGATATCGGAGAAAAGCACAGTCGCCATATTGAACTTCAGCGACGTTTCTTTCTTTTCCTTTTCTGCTCCCTCCTTCAATCCTTCAGGAGATACTTTCTCGTAAAGGGCTTTGTACTTCTCAAAATCCCTGGCAAGCTTTTCATTCTGCTTCTCCATCTGCTTGATATGATCCTCAAGCTCCTGATTTTGCTTGGCAAGCTTCGCGATCCTTTTTACCAGCTCGTCATTATTGGTTGCAACCATGTTGAAAATGTTGGTCAGTAAATATAATAATTCCCATTACACTTATCAACAGCCAAAATTACCAAATTGTTGTATTTTTGAACAAAGCCGGGTACTTATGATCGAAAAGACAAAAGGAATAGTATTGCACCAGTTGAAATATACCGATTCGGGGATTGTTGCTCAGCTGTATACGCTGAAATTCGGAAGGCAATCGTTCCTTATCAGGGGAATGAGAAACAGAAAAACCGGCAAGAATAATATTTTCTTCCAGCCTATGTTCATTCTTGACCTGGAATTTTATTACAAGGAATCCCGCAGCATGCAGGTCATTAAAGAATTTTCGGTTTCATATTCGCCTGCCGATATCTTGACAAATATCAAAAAAACCAGTGTGGCGATTTTCCTTGGTGAGGTCCTCACATCAGTTTTGAGGGAAGAAGCCCCCAATAAAGAACTGTTCAGATTTATTGAGGATTCAATAGTGTATTTTGACAGGTGCAGGGAGAATTATGCAAATTTCCACATTGCATTCCTGGCAGGACTGAGCAGTTATCTGGGTTTTGAACCCGGTCTCAGATCCAGTCATGCTCATATTTATTTCGATATGATCAACGGGATTTTTGTACCTGTTCCTCCTCTCCACGGGAACTATGCAAACCGGGAGATTTCAGATATCCTGGCAGCTTTCTTTTCAGCTTCCTATGATAATTGCAGGAATATAATGCTGTCCGGAGTTCAGAGGAATGAAATTCTTGAAGTACTGGTGAGCTATTATTCAGTTCATCTTCCGGGACTGAAAAAGATCAGGTCGCTCGAAGTGCTGAAAGAGGTTTTTGAATAGTTCACCTCGAAATTTTATATATTTAAAGCCAAATTCATTCTTAAATGCCCTTAATCACAAACATTGTTAACTGGTTTAATACCAGGCGTATAAACCAGATTGAGCATTTTAAGAAATTTCCTGTTGACATCCAGAATGAGACACTGAACCGCCTGCTGAAAAAAGCTTCTTTAACCGAATGGGGACGAAAATATGATTATTCATCAATATCTTCAGTAAAGGAATATCAGTCACGTGTGCCTGTCCAGACTTATGAAGAACTTATTCCGTTTGTTGAAAGAATTGGCAATGGAGAATCAGATCTTTTGTGGCCGGGCAGGATAAAGTGGTTTGCAAAATCCTCAGGAACAACCTTGGCAAAAAGCAAATTCATCCCCATGACAAGGGAATCTCTTGAAGGTTGTCATTACAGGGCGTCAAAGGACACCCTGGCCATTTATGCCTTTAATAACCCCTCCACCCGGATCTTTTCAGGCAAAGCCCTCACCCTCGGAGGAAGCCACAGAATAGACCAGTTCAGCAATAAAGCCCTGTGCGGCGATCTGTCTGCCATTCTCCTTGAGAATGCCCCGTCATGGGTTGAACTGGTCAGAACTCCCCGGAAGAAAATCGCACTTGTCGAGGATTTTGAAAAAAAACTTGAGCTGATCACAAAAACAACTGCCAGGCAAAATGTAACCAGTTTTGCCGGTGTCCCCTCCTGGAACCTCACTTTGGTAAAGCACATTCTTGCATATACCGGGCAATCAAATCTTCTTGAGGTCTGGCCCAACCTTGAGGTGTTCTTTCACGGAGGGATCTGCTTCACACCTTACCGCGAACTTTATGAAAAACTGATCCCAGGCGACCAGATGCATTATATGGAGACCTATAATGCTTCCGAAGGATTTTTCGGCATACAGGATGATCCGTCAAATACTGATATGCTGCTTATGCTCGATTATGGGATCTTCTACGAGTTTATCCCCGCTGATAAAGCCGGTGAAAAATATCTTCCCGCATATGCTGTCGGAGAAGTAGAGACAGGTGTTAATTATGCTATTGTCATTTCAACCAATGGCGGTCTGTGGCGATATATGATAGGCGATACAATTGTATTCACCAGTCTTCATCCTTACAGGTTCCATATCACAGGAAGAACTAAACAGTTCATTAATGCCTTTGGCGAAGAAGTAATTGTCGATAATGCTGATAAGGCGCTTGATGCCGCATGCAAATCAACGGATGCTATAATTTCGGAATATACCGCAGGACCCGTTTTCATGGATGCTACGACCAGGGGCTCACATGAATGGATAATTGAATTCGAAAAAAATCCTGCTGATCTTAACCGGTTTACCGACATACTTGACAGCACTCTCCAGTCGGTCAACTCCGATTATGAAGCCAAGCGGTTTAAGGACATTAACCTGGTGAAACCGATAATACGCTCCGTTCCAAAAGGAACGTTTCATAACTGGCTGAAATCAAAGAACAAACTGGGTGGACAGAACAAAGTTCCGAGGCTTTCAAATACACGGGAATATATAGAAGAACTTTATCTGTTTGAAGGTGTAAAACCTTAATCATTTTTTGTAATTTTATAAAAAACTACAATCATGCATATCGCTATCGCAGGAAATATAGGATCGGGGAAGACCACACTGGCAGGACTGCTTGCCAGGCATTTCGGATGGACGCCTCATTATGAAGACGTTGACGACAATCCTTATCTTAACGATTTCTATGATGATATGCAGCGCTGGTCATTTAACCTGCAGATCTATTTTCTCAATTCGCGCTTCAGCCAGATACTTGAAATAAGAAAATCGGATAAGACAATTGTCCAGGACAGGACAATCTATGAAGATGCATATATTTTTGCGCCGAACCTGCATTCCATGGGACTGATGTCAACCCGGGACTTTGATAACTATTCAACCCTTTTCAAATTGATGTGCTCGCTGGTTCAGCCTCCCGACCTCCTTCTTTATCTGAGGGCATCGGTTCCCACACTGGTTAACCAGATCCAGAAACGGGGACGGGAGTATGAAAGCTCCATCCGCATTGATTATCTGAAAAGGCTAAATGAAAGATATGAAGCATGGATTGAGACATACAATCTTGGCAGGATGCTCATTATTGAAGCCGATCATTATAATTTTCCGAATAACAAGGATCACCTGAGCGAGGTGATCGATAAGGTCAACGCTGAACTGCACGGTTTGTTCTGAAAAAATCCGGAGATGTTTTTTCATTTCTCCGGATTTCATCTGCCTGATCTGTCCTATTTCACTTCTTCTTTTTCTTTCGGCGTGAGGGCTACCTGAACATAGTTGCCGGTATCAAGGTATTTTTTTGCAACAGCCTGTATATCCTTTATTGTGAATGAATTAACATAATCTTTAAATTCCCCGAGAGAAAGGATCGCATTCCCGAAAAGATAATGATTCTGAAGATATGATAACCAGAAACTGTTTTCCTTGATCTGTGTTTCGCGTTCCCGTATCATGGTCTCCTTCACTTTATTCAGATCTGTTTCTGTCGGACCCTCATTTATTATTTTATTCATTTCATCCAGGACCGTCTGCGATAGTTTTCCTATATTCTCCGGATTGCAGCCCCAGGTGGATGTTATGGAGTACTTGGGTTTGGGAAGCTTTGAAGTGCTGCCGTTAATCCTTACTCCATAAACTCCTCCCTGGTCTTCACGCATTGATTCCCTGCATTTTATTGCAAGGATGCTCATCAGCATGCTGAATCCCTGACGGTATTTCGGCTTCCATTTAAAATCACCGTTCCAAACCATAGCTACCTGACTCTGGGGCTCAGAGTTCTCCGGTACATCAACAACTACCTTGCCATCAGGAAATCCGGGTGTCAGGTCTTTCCATATCTCGGTCCGCTTTATCGTGGGAAGCCCTCCGATATATTTTTCGAGGAGCGGGATAACTTCCTCCTTATTGAAATTGCCAACCATGAAATACGTGAAATCGCCTGCATCTGCAAATCGGTCACGGAAAATGGTGATTATCCTGTCGAGGTTAACCTGGTCAAGCTGAGCATCCGTGGGAATATTGATTACCCTGGGAGAATTCATCGTTATAATCTTTGACAGGGTATCGGAAAAAATCACCTGCGGTACAGCCCTCATCGGCTTTATCATATTTTTAATTCTTGAGATATACGCATTATATGCATCTTCATCCCTGCGTATGCCTGTGAAATAGAGGTAGTTCAGCTGGAGCATCGTTTCCAGGTCTTTCGGTGAACAGGTGCCATTTACTCCTTCACGCAATTCATTAATATAAGGTGACAGGTTTGCAGTGTTGCCCGAAAGCTTTTTCTGCAATCCCGTATAATCATATTCGCCAAGTCCGCTCTGATTGATAATGGTTGCTGCCAGTGATGCAGACATGACATCCTGGTCGGGATAGAGGGACAATCCGCCGGGACTGAAAGCAGCCAGCAATATTTCATCGTTCTGGAAGTCTGTAGGCTTCAGGATCATTTTCACACCATTGCCGAATACCAGTTCGGTAAATCCGAAATCAGTGTTTTCAATCCTGCCGGTTACTGATGAAGGAACAGGCTGTTCAGCCAGCAGCGGAACATCTGAAACGTTGTCAACGTATGCCTCAACCTTTTTCGATCTGACTGATCTGATTATTTCAGTAACCTGCTCTTCCGTCGGAACTTTGACACCCTCCTTTTCCTGTGCAGTGATCAGTACCAGTATATTGTTCTCGGTGATCCATAATTTACCCAGATTGTTGACCTCTTCCAGTGTAATCCCCGGCAGTAATTCCTTGACAATCTCATATTCCATCTTATAACCCGGAATACATTCCCGGGTCATATAGTTCCTTATGAATTCATCGGCGTAGTCTCCAGAAACGGTTTTATCAGCTTCTTTTGCCCCGTTTTCATAAAATGTCAGAATATCTTTTTTTGTTCGTTCAAGTTCAGAAGCGGTAAAGCCATACTGACGCACTTTTTCATTCTCGGTCAGGATCAATTCCATACTCTTTTCTATCTGGTTTTCTTTTGCCATTGCATATAATGAATAGACATCCATTGAACGTCCTATGAATGAGCCGTAACCTGATCCGGCATACATGAAGGGAGCATCAGGTTTCTGTGTTAATTCCATGAAACGGCTGTTCAGCATACTTGTATATAGTGTATGCATCTGACTGTTCCTGTAATCTTTGTATGTAATTGCATATGCCTTGGGCTGCTTGAACATGATCTGGATAGTAAAGCCTGATGCCTCTTTATCGGTCACAACGCTGATCAGCGGATCTGTATTTCCGGGTACAGGATATTCTACTCTTCTTTGAGGATCAGAAATTTGAGGAACTCTTCCAAAATATTCTTTTATCTTATCCTCTGCAAGTTTCGGATCAATATCGCCAACAACAACAACTGCCATCAGATCAGGCCGGTACCATGTTTGATAGAAATTACGCAGCGTGTCATATGGAAAAGCTTTTATTATTTCGACTTTTCCTATGGGCAGCCGTTCAGCATACTTTGATCCTTTAAAAAGTACCGGAAGGTATTTTTGCATCATGCGGTCTTCAGCTCCCAGCCCCAGACGCCATTCCTCAACAATGACACCGCGTTCCTTATCAATTTCAACCTCCTCCATGCTGACCTGGTGAGCCCAGTCCTCCAGAACCTGGAAACCACGGTTTATCCATTCCATTTTATCAGTGGGGACTTTCAGCATATAGATAGTCTCGTCGAAGCTGGTATATGCATTCAGCTCTGCTCCGAACTTGACACCCATTTCTTCGAGCATGTCAATTATTTTGTTGCTCGGAAAGTTCTTTGTGCCGTTGAAACACATATGCTCGCAAAAGTGCGCCAGCCCCAATTGCCCGTTTGTTTCGCAAATTGAGCCGGCATTGATTGCAAGCCTCAGCTCAATCCTCTGTTCAGGTTTCTCATTGTGCTTTATGTAATAAGTAATTCCGTTATCAAGCTTTCCGATCTTGATATCCGGATCAGGGGGGATCGGATTGCCAGGATCCTGAATCTGTGCTGAAATTCCTGTGAACAGGAATCCACAGATAACCAAAGTTGAAATAATCCTTAACTTTTTCATTGTTTTATAGTTATTAGATAGTACTTAAACTCAGTCGGGAATGTATAGTAATGTTCATACAGCGATTCGGGATTATCGTGAGTCATTGATACAAAATATAAATTTACAAATTTTTAATAATTGAAAATTGACCTTGATAAAATTTAATATTACCTTTCGGCGTATTTTTTATAAACGATATTAATATGCCCTCTACACGCAGAAATTTCATAAAGACAGCATCCATACTGGCAGCAGGATCAGTAATTCCGCTTAATGCACTGGCAAAAGCCAGGATGAATATCTCCCCTTCGGATAAGATCAATATAGCATTGATAGGAGGATACAGTCAGGGCTGGAGTGATCTTTACTCATTCCTGAAGAATCCTGAAACAGAGTGTGTAGCATTGTGCGATGTCGACCGTAATGTACTTAACAGGCGGACGGATGACCTTGTAAAAATGGGACGTCCAAGGCCAAAACTGTACGTTGATTACCGGAAAATGCTTGAAGACAAAAACATTGATGTTGTCATAATAGGAACACCGGATCACTGGCATTGCCTTACATTCTGCAATTCGCTTGAAGCAGGAAATCATGTATTTGTTGAAAAGCCTTTAGGTAATTCCATTGCAGAGATAAACATAATGCAGAAAGCCGCTAAAAAACACGGGAAGCTGGTCCAGGTAGGCCAGTGGCAAAGAAGCCAGCCTCATTTTGTTGATGCGGTAAATTATCTTAAGACCGGCAAACTTGGTCGTATAAGAGTATGCAAGGCATGGTCGTTTGTAGATTGGAAAGGTTCTGTTCCGAAAGTACCTGATTCACCGGTACCCGTAGGAGTTGATTATGACCGCTGGCTGGGACCGGCACCGAAACGTCCATTTAATAAGAACCGGTTCCATTTCACATGGCGCTGGTACTGGGAATATGGCAATGGACTCATAACAGACTGGGGCGTGCACCTTATTGACTATATTTTATATGGTATGGGGAAATCAGTTCCGGAATCTGTAATGGCAATAGGCGGTAAATATGCCTTCCCCGATGATGACATGGTTACTCCCGATACCATGACGGCAGTGTATGACTTCAAGGACTTCACGATGATATGGGAACATACCATCGGCATCGGTCTTGGCAACTGGAAAAGACCTCACGGAATGGCTTATACCGGTGAAAACGGCACGCTTGTCCTGGATCGCAGCGGATGGGAGGTATTTCCCGAGAAGAAGAGAATTGAAGCTGTGCCTCTTCAGAAGAATGTCGGTTCGGGACTCGATCTTCATACCAGTAACTTCCTTGATTGTATTAAGAATAACACTCCGGATAAGCTCAATGCCGGGATTGACATCGGTCGTAATGTGGCATTTGTTGCACAAATGGGCAACATTGCGTACCGGACCGGGGAAAAAGTCTTCTGGGATAACGAGAAACAGCAATTTACATCCCGGATGGCAAACAATCTGATCACCCCTGTATACAATAACGGCTATACCCTGCCGAAATATTAGGATATTTATATGATGCTCAGTTTCTTAAAGTTGTGTATCTTTGATACGCAACTTTAAAACTGATATCATATCTCAAGGAGCACTGGCATATTAAAATTCCTTCTTCTTCTTTTCCTGATCGCTTCTTTTGCCGGTTCTGGTTGTGCAACAGAGAGGAAAGCCAGGAAGATAGTCAGGAAATTGGATACATCCTGTGATCTTACCCGTCTGGGAAGAAACAAATTATATTATTCACCCTGGTACAAGCGGCACCTGTCAAATAATATCAGGGAGATCGGAAGGTGAAACTCTTCCGGATTACATCTCTTTCTTTCATAATGGAAGATTCGGAATTTTATCAACTGGAGGAAAGATCTGATTGTTATGCTGGTAAATTTTTTTCAGAATGTCTAATTTTTAAAGAAATGCTCCTTAAACCAGAATTTATAAAGCGGATCGAGGAAGAATATTTTATCACCTCTTATATCAATAATCTCTTTGCTGACAAGCATTTTTTTTATTCTCACAACATTGGCTGATGTTCCGAGCTGATATTCAAGGATTGTATTCTGTGAACTCAGCTGACTGACATTATCAGCAAGGGCTCTGAGAAAATTGAGCTGGGTTTTGCTGAGTCCGTCGGTCAGATTCTGGAATAACATGCTCATCTGAAGAACAAGGTCATGGAATGCTCCATTTACTGTATCCCCTGTACAGGCAGTTTTTGTATGAAAATTATCCAGTCATTCAGGGCTATTTTGTCAAGGGAAATTATATCTCCGAATTTATAAAAAGGCATCGAAGGCGAAGTAAATACATCCATCATCATATGGCGCTTGCTGCCGAAGAGACAATAGGAAACATTTCTATGTCTTTGCCAGAGTGATCGCATTTTCTTCTGTATATTAAGAGGATTTTCCAGTTCAGAAATGTTTTGAAATTCATCCATGCAGACAATAAACCTGAGATTATTCTCCCTGCCTGTTTTTTCTGCAAGATTCAGAATATCATCAGAATCCTTCTTCACTTCTTCCCAGTTCAATCCCAGCTTTATTTCAGTCCCCGGACCCGGGCTTATTGTAATATATAGTAAATTTAATATAACTAACCAAATAGCAAGTTACATTTTAGTAAGTTATAAAATTGTAACATCCTTTTATTGATGGTTTAAA
>CAYNGW010000002.1:21565-36003 GCA_964396955.1 uncultured Rikenellaceae bacterium
AAGTTACATTTTAGTAAGTTATAAAATTGTAACATCCTTTTATTGATGGTTTAAAAATAGTGCATTCAACTCCCGGGACGAGACTTGCCATGTTACAGGTTCATTGTGTTAAAGTTATGAAATTTTAGTATAATTTTGAATAGTGGGTTCATATCTCTTTCATTTCATCTTTAAAAAACATAATCATGGCTATCAGGAAAATAACCCGTCGGCAGGCAATAACTGCCGCATCGGCAGGAGCCCTCGGAACACTTGTAAACTGGTCTCTTCCTTCATTCAGCATCGGAAAAACTGTCCAGGAGAGGCTGGCAATCAATGGCGGCACAAAAGTACATGCCGGGAGCTGGCCGGCATGGCCGGTATGGGACCAGGCTGCTGAAAATAATATTGTTGATATGCTGCGATCCGGAAAATGGTGGCGGGGTAACGGAGAACATGTTGCGGAATTTGAAAAAAAATATGCAGAGCTGATGGGAATAAAACGATGCCTTGCAACAGCCAGCGGGACAAATTTCAGGATGCAGCAGATCCAGGCGCTTATACTGATGTCTCAGATGAACCGTATACTGAAGGATGCTGATGTCAGGCTTGCCAATGCTATGTATCTTGATGAAAGACTAGAGCAAATACCTGGCATTATCCCATACAAACTTGCTGAAGGCATCCCATGCAGCAGCGGATACGGATCCCAGAACAAAGACGGACTGATCGAAGACCAGCTGAATTCAAAAGGATTTAAAAGATTATTCTCCGAATCACGTCTCAAACAATGGCGTGAAGAAAATGTGTTGCCGGGTAATGATAAACTTTGTAAGGAAGCAGTTATCTTCTATCAGAGTATGCTACTGGGAAGCAAAAGTGATATGGACGATATTGTTAAAGCTATTGCCAAGATCTATGAGAACAGGGCATCTCTTGTTGGATAGAATGAATTATGGAAGAGAAGCAATTATACAGGATTTATATCAATGGCAGGGTTCAGGGCGTTGGATTCAGGTGGCGTGCTGTAATTGAAGCCAGGAATCGTGGTATAACAGGTTTCGTCAAAAATCAATCAGACGGAAGTGTTTATATTGAAGCCGAAGGACCTCAGGAACAATTGCTTGATTATCTTGAATGGTGCAGGAGAGGTCCGGGCGCAGCCCATGTGAGATCAGTTACTGCAGATCCCTTTCCGCCGGAAAATTATACTGATTTCACTATCGAATAATGAAAGAAATTGCGGATTGCGGATTTTAATCCGAAATCTCAAATCCGCAATCCGCAATATTCTCTATTCAACCAACAATGGGAAAAGTGCATTAAACAACAGCTTGTAAGTCGCCTGTGTCGACGCCCTGAACTGCGGATTGAAGGAATAAAGAATAAGCTCACCCTTCCCCTTTTTAATCCATATCATCGCTGGCTTTTCCGACAATTTTTCCTCCTTCTCGCAATAGCCGCTGATTAGTATATCTTTCTCAGGGAATGCACCTATCACCCTGCGGTCCAAATCGAATCGAGGAACACTGGTACTGAAGAGCGGATTGCCTCGATAGAATACACCAACCTCAACGGGCATGCCCCGGGTCAGTGGATGATCCTGTTTTACTTGCATCCGTACCAGTGACCCTGGTATAACCAGTCCATCTCTTCTGGCCTGATCATCTGCATTGGTAAATGGAAGTATGAACTCTTCCTTTGTTTCACCCCTGGTGATCTCAAGCAGGCCGGTAAACAGGTCGGTTGACTGGCCCCAGGAAATGACTTTCCCTCCTTCATTTACAAAAAGCAATAGTTTCTCCAATCCCTTTTTACCCATCCCCTTCTGATAATCAGGATGATAATTGCTCATTGAGGGACTGGTTTCAGTTCCGGGTTTCCCATTCATGAGCAGGGCTTTGCTGGTACCCGGAAATATAACAATATCAAATTTCCCAATGAAGTCAGTTTTTTCAAATTCATCAGGATGAAGTATTGTATATGGCAGTTGATATGTATCAAAGAGATAACGGGTCCATCCGGCATCCATATCGCTGAAATATGTTTCAACAAGGACAATCCTCGGCATACTGACAGCTGATAATGCCAGCTTTAATGTTTCCTGGACAAAACCGGGTTCGGTGCGTGATTCTTTCACAATACGGTTTAGCAAATCTTCATTATTACCCTGTATAACAAAACTGCCTTTACCGTAAGTTTTACCATTTATTTCTATTTCCTGTGTGAGTCGTCCAACCTTTTGTCCGTTTTGTATTGCGATAAAAGCAGCTTTAAAACTGCCGTTGCTGGTTATCGGGAAAACAGCCGGGAGCTTATAGCCTTCCGTCAACGGATTATATTCATCTTCAAGCGGTCTTAGCTTTGATTCAAAAGCTTCATCCCGAATTTTTATTTCGTGCGATACCAGTCCTCTGTGAAGCGGCAATGACCAGCTGGTAACGTCATATGGGCGGACTATTTCCCCTCCCGGGGTATAGTGCCTTACCGGAAATTCCTGTTTCTCCATCACCTCTTTTACAAAAGCCCGGAATGGCTGCGCCAGCGGATAAACAATATCACCTGCTTTCAGGTTAATGCCACCAAGAGTATAATCTTCGGTAAGCTGGAAAGTATTGATACCCTGTTCCTTCATCAGCTCAACCAGACTTATAAGTTCGCTTTGATCAGCCTGTTGTTGCGGAACAACATAGTAATAGGGAGGTTGTGTTTTGCCTTTCTCCACTTCCCTTTTGCAGATATCATTTCTGAATTTCAGGATATCGTTTTTCAGGAGTGAAGCAGTTTTAATAATGGAAAAGGTTGATTCAATTTCAAGCCTGACAATGTCACCCAGACGCCACCAGCCGCCGGGCCAGGGCAGGGGAAAGTTGATGCTTTTCTCATATTCAGAGAGCCCTTTCCCGCTTGCCTGCAACTCATTAGGCTCGATATATATTGGTGATGCCTCACGTGCGCTGGCAGCTTCGGTAAGCATACCTATCACATTTTTCCAGATGCAGGTTTCGGTTGAACCGGGCCAGTAATCGTCATAAATGGTTTTCTGTCCCACACCTGAAAGCCCGGCATTGGTCAGGTCACGTAGCATATTGGTCCCGAATATGCCTGTCCAGGTCCATAATTCCGCATCTACATTTACTGCAATGGGATCATGTGCAGGCGGAACAAAATAACGGATACCGGTTGGTCCCATCTGGTGCTTTTCGATCATTACCTGCGGAAACCAGTCCAGGTCGTAAATGCGTGCAATTGCTCTGGTGTCTTCCTGTGTAAGAGAAACAAAATCCCGATTGTTGTCATGCCCGACATATTTATGGTATACTCTTGGCAGTGAAGCACCTTCATACTGCGTACCCTTATATTTATTGTAGTTCTCAACCACAAAATTCATCCCGTCGGGATTATGATTGGGCACCATCATATAAACCACATCATCAAGGTATTTCTTTATCAGCGGATCACTTGAAGTGATAAGCTTACAGGCAATCAGCGGAGCTGCCTGGGATGGTGCCACTTCGGTGGAATGCATTGAGAGGGTGGCCAGGAAAAATACCCTGCCATTCTTTACATATTCTGCCTGTTTCGCTTCTGACAGGTTCGGATTTAGTGCGAGTTCCCTGTTTATCTCACGCAGCTTGTCAAGATTGTTTATGTTCTTTTCAGATGATATAAAAGCGATATACATTTTTTTGCCCATTGGACTTTGCCCTATTTCCACAAGTTTAAGCATTGGGGATACCTTATCAAGCTTAACGAGGTATTCAATCAGCTGTTCGTAATTGAAAAGCATATAGTCTGAGCCAGGGACAAATCCGAAATGTTCCTCAGGTTTAGGAATGCCGGATTGCGCAGACACTTGTTGAGGATAAGCAATAATTGTTATGAAAACAAACAAAATGCTTAATGTCAGAAGGTTAATCCTTTTCATGGTTTTTCAGGTTATAGTAAATATTCAGAAGTTGAAAGTTAATGTAATTCCCGGGCAGAATGTTTGATTATCATAATTCACAATTATTGCTGGTGATAATTTTAATGGTCCGGTACAAGAATAATACTCATTAATCACTGATTTGATCTTCCCGATCCTGCCCAGGTAAATTATTACGGCTATTGCACCTCCAACAACTATTCCTGCCCCCGTGACCATCAATAAATCCTTCATCCCTCTTTCACCTGTTAGCTGCTCTCTTGAAAGAAAATCAATGTCGGTGACATTATACTTTTTTACATACCATTGGGCGTGTGAACTTACGCGTAGGATTAATAAGAAGTATATTGTGAACACAATTTGTTTCATCATTACCGATCAGAAATTACTTTTATTCCTTTGTCCCTGCAATAAAGTTAGAAAAGACTATGACACCAGCCAAATAAAAATTGGTCATTTAAAAAATAAACCCCCTGAAATTTCTGATTCCAGAGGGTTGAGAAAAAGGGGATATCCCTTTGCTCCCCAGGTAAGACTCGAACTTACGACCCACGGATTAACAGTCCGTTGCTCTAACCAACTGAGCTACTGAGGAATTTTATTAAGCTTCTAAAATTATTAAGCGTGCCAAAAATACAGGCTTTTAGTGAATTTAACAATATCTTTAACGAAAATTTTCAATATGAAGAATATTCTGGGCATCGGCAATGCACTTGTTGACATAATGACCCCTATTGATAACGATCATATCCTCGAAAAATTCTCGCTGCCTAAAGGCAGTATGACGCTGGTAGACAGCGAAAAATCAACACTTGTCAGGACTAATACTTCCTTTCTTAAAAGAACTTTTACATCGGGTGGCTCAGCTGCTAATACCATCCATGGCCTTGCCATGCTTGAAGCAACATCCGGTTTTATCGGTTCTGTGGGAAAAGATGAAACAGGCGATTTTTTTGAGAATGATATGAATAAAGCCGGTGTGAAAACAATGCTGTTCAGACGTGAGTCAGCTACAGGAACTGCCATAGCTCTTATTTCAACCGATTCTGAAAGAACATTTGCCACTCACCTCGGAGCCGCAGTTGAGCTTACGGCAACTGATCTTAAACCGGAATTTTTCAAGCCGTATCACATTCTATATATGGAAGGTTATCTTATTATTGACAGACCGCTTGTTGAGAAAGCGTGCCGTATTGCAAAGGCCAATAATATGAAAATAGCTCTTGATCTCGCAAGCTATAACGTTGTTAATGAGAGACTTGACGATTTTAAATATATTATCACCAATTATATTGACATCCTCTTCGCCAATGAAGAAGAGGCAAGATCTTTCACTGGCCTTGGACCGGATAAAGCATTAAACAGTATTGCGGATAAGGTTGAAATTGCAGTCATTAAAACAGGTAAAGATGGTTCGCTTATAAGGCGTGGCGAAGAGTTTATAAAAGTCGGCGCGCTTCCGGTCTCATGTAAAGATACTACCGGTGCAGGCGACTTATATGCATCAGGATTCCTGTATGGTTATGCCAATGACCTGCCTCTTGAAAAATGCGGAGTGATGGGAGCCCTTCTCGCCAGTAATGTCATTGAAATGATCGGGGCAAGAATTCCTGATAAAAAATGGCCGGCTATAAGGAAAAAAGTGTCAAAGATCTTTTAGGAATAACGGATTCAGAATATCTGATTTAGTTACCTGTTTATCGTACTCTGACTTTATAACCGCTTACTCCGAAATAGAATATAAACGCAAAACATACCAGCGGTACTATAAATCCAGGCGCCATTGTTGACACATCTGCAATGCGTCCCATGATTACGGGGAAGATCGCTCCTCCTACAATTGACATTACAAGGAATGATAAAATCCTTATAAACAAGTCCTTGCCGGCTATTATTAACGGAAAGATCATTATTCATGCAAAATTGTATTTTATCAATACAAGATTATCATGATTTGTGACTTTACCAAAAGCTTACCAGGAAAGTAAAACTTTGTGTAATTACTTTACCAAAAGATTTACCTTCAGTTTGAACTCATCATAGATCGTTTTATCGCCAAGGTTGTCGAAGAATGAACCTGATCCATAGCGGACATTGTATTTGGTCCTGTCAACAACAATATTTGCATAAAACCATGTTCCGTCATCTTTCTTCTGCATTGCTGCCTTGAATTCAACCGGGTTTGTGATCCCTTTAATGGCAAGATCTCCTTTAACCACTGCGGTTCCCTTATCAAAGGCTGAACTTTCTGTAATGACAAGCTTTGAAGCCGGATATTTTTCGACTCCGAAAAAATCATCCGATTTCAGATGTCCCTCAAGGCGTTCATTGCTGTCATCATCCTTCAGGCTTTTCATATCTATTGTGAACTCTCCTGCAATAATTTTATTATCATCCCAGCTTAACCAGCCGTCCTGCAATTTAATCGTCCCTGTATGCTGACCCGTCACTTTTTCACCAAGCCAGAGTAATGTGGTTTTTTCCACATCTGCATTTAATTTCTCCTGTGCATTCATTGTTACTGTAATTAATATCAGTGTTATAAACATACATGAGTTTTTCATATTGTTTTTTTTGTGTTCCGGATCTTAAACAAACGGTTTGACTGAATTGTTCAAATACCTCAATATATCAGCTGGCGCGGATTTGGCTTCGCCGAGCTCGCAAATGATGACTCAAGATTCCGCTGGCGCCGATTTGCAATCCGTGCCATTTGCTCGGTTATAATCCGTGCCCATTTTATGGCACCGATTGCAAATCGGCGCCAGCATTTGAGGGAAGCATTAAAGTTTATGGATATTCAATCCGCCGCTGATATCGAATACCATCCCGGTTGAAAAATCCCAGTCACCGCGTGCAATTGATGCGACTGCCTTTCCTATATCTTCCGGTATTCCCCAGCGGTTTTGAGGTACCCGGCCTTCATTGATCATCTTGTCATATTTATCCTTGACCTTTATTGTCATGTCCGTCTGGATTATGCCGGGACGGACCTCAAAGACACGGATATCTTCTTTTGAGAGCCTGTCAGCAAAAACTGAAGAAGCCATGCTGAGTCCGGCTTTTGAAATACAATATTCTGCCCTGTTGGTTGATGACAATGTAGCTGAAACGGATGTTATGAATACAATAACAGGCTTATAATCAGAAACCTGCTGATTAAGCCAGATCATTTCTTTAGCTATCTTCTGTGCAAAGAAGAAAGGTCCCTTCAGGTTAATATTCATTACCCGGTTATAGCTTTCTTCGGTCATTTCCAGGAGATCGCTCCGCTGAAGCGGTGTCACGCCTGCATTGTTTACGAGGAAATCAATTCTTCCGTATCTTTCAAGGATATTTGAAACGACTTCTGTC
The DNA here is from genome assembly GCA_964396955.1 of uncultured Rikenellaceae bacterium. Classification (GTDB taxonomy): domain Bacteria; phylum Bacteroidota; class Bacteroidia; order Bacteroidales; family VadinHA17; genus LD21. The sequence goes on from CAYNGW010000002.1 coordinate 28,827, forward strand.
TGACAGCCTGTGCAGGAAATGTCAAGTCCTATCGGGAAATACTCAGCTCCTCTTTTTTCAACCTCAGGACCAAGTATTTCCATTCCTTCACTGTCAATGGAACGTGCTATTGCTGCGATATCAAAACCTTCAGATGCAAGGGAAATTGCAACTGCCCTGCCTATCCCCCTGCTGGCGCCTGTAATTACAGCTACAGGTTTATGATTCATCGTAGACGAGTATTACCAGGTTTCACAGAAAATCCGGCGGTAAAGGTAATAATTTGGGCAATATGGTCAACCCTCTGTGAAATTATCTTCCTTATAATCCTTCCATACTTTTTCGAACCAGAGGTCCTGAACAGGTATTTCTCTGGCTTTCACTAATTTCTTTATTGTTCTCCCATCCCTGTAACCAATCTCCAGAATGTTATTTTCTATATCCCTGTCGTACTGACACAGGTCAGGCTTCCAGTTTCTTTGTGTCATATCCGCAAGAAGGCGGTTTTCATTCTCTGCAACAAGGTAACCATGACAGGCTTTGATATCGATAGCATTAAATCCGGATCGCTCATGCATTTTATGGCATGGTTCAAGAATTTCTTCTTTTACTAAAGTTGTTATAAGAATATTTTCCCTTTTTTCTGCCGGTTCCGGTTATCAGCCATAGGAATCTTTTGATCTGGCTTTTTAATATAGTGAATCTGACTATCATACCTGAAGGATTTACAACAAAATCTCCTTGAAATTTTCGACCTGTTTTTAAAAAGAATCGCGTAAAAGAAAATGATGTTATTCCCCATTTATTCAGAAATTGTTTGCTGCCATTGTTCATTTTAATTCTCCGGGTTGATTTATTTCCGAAATGATAGATACGGCTTTTATCAACTCCCTTAAAATGTTTTACTCCTGCTTCATAGAGTTTCATTGAAAAATCGGGATCAGAGTAAAGACCCGGGAAATATTCAATACTGTATCCTCCTATGAGATCCCAGATGTCTTTATGAACAATGTTTGGTGGCCAGGTTGCTCCGCTCCAGTCTTTTCCTTTAATAGATCTGAATTCCCTGAGGAGATCTTCTTCTCTGAAGTTTTCCGGGTCCGTACCATAGTCATAGGGAGCAAGGATTCCCGGATGCGGCCAGACTTTAGGCTCAATTATTGTTGCAGACAGGAAAAAGAATTTATTATTAAAATGTTCGATTTCATTAATGAGTTCGAAATCCCAGCCCGGTAACATATACATGTCATCGTTCATGTACACAATATAATCTGTTTTAACAAGCGCTCTGCAGGCATTAACTGCCCAGCAAACGCCAAGATTATCAATGCTGTGCGTATAATCAAATCTTCCATTTTTAACCCATTCCAGGGTGCCATCAATCCCCTCATTGACATGAATTATAATCTGATGCCTAAAGGTTGAATTTTTAATAATACTTTCAATACAGATTTTAAGAAATGGCAGATTATTCCAGGTCGGTATGATGATTGAAAATCTCCTGTCCTCATTAATATGATTTGGATACCAGCTAATCATCTTATATTGCAGTAACAAAGTTGTAATAATGGTTTATAGTAATTGCAGGGATTGTCCTTTAACAATCCCGTTTTCACAGAATGATTCCCCGTTTATTTTCTTTTCCGCCATTAATTTTTCTACAAGCTCAGTATCAGATGCATTATAATTTAAGTCATGGTAAAGATGCGTAACAATTGCTTTCCCTTTCATAGATCTTGTTTTCAAACCATATTTTTTCAATCGCCAGTCAATATCAAAATCCTCTCCGACACCTGCACGATCATAATCTTCATCAAAACCATTTACTGCCAGGATGTTCTTTTTCATTATACCCCAATTACATCCCAATATTCTCCTGTACTGCTTATCAATATTTCTTTTGAATGGGAGATAAATCCCTGCTCCTATGCTTTTACCTCCGAATATAATTGCAAATAAAATACTGTTTTTCTTAATAGACTTCTCTTCTAATAAGAGCGCCGTATGTCTTTTACTGAGGAAAACCCTTCTGCCATAACAAAAATGAGAATCAGTTATTGCCTTGCTGTATTCTTTCAAAAAAGATTTATGCAGTATGCAGTCTCCGTCAATAAATACAAGTTGTTCACCTGTGGATATTTTAACTGCATTATTCAGAATTCGCGTTTTCCTGAAACCAATATCTTCCTGGGATACATGTTGTATCGTGTAATTATGTTTCAAACGTGCTTCTTTAATGAATTCAACAGTCTTCGGGTCATTGTTGTCTTCAGCAATGATTATTTCGAAATTTTCATACAACTGTTCATCCAGGGACTGAAATATAAGTTCCAAAAAATCGAGCCTTTTGTACAATGATATAATTAATGAAATCATTATAATAGAGAACTGTTTTTCAGTTTATAAAACCTGCTTCAAAAATACTAAAATCTAATTCTTAATAGTATTATACTGCAGGAATTGCATTGAACCGGAATCAATCCTTCATTAATTTGTTTCCAGTCCGGCTTTTTTCGCAACAATTATGTATTGTGATGTTAAAAAATCCCTGATCAATCCAAATGTCAATTTACTGACAAGTTTTTTTGTCCGTTGGGTCTTATCCAGTTGAAACATTGAATATATTGAAATCGGCACATACATAGTTGAGGTTAAAAGAGATATAATGTTCTTTTTACAGAAAAAACGTAAATGGGTCCTGTCTAAAATACCCCGATCAGTATATCTAAAATCGGCAAGTATTACCACTCTGTATAAAATATGATATTCCCTGAAATTCGGAATACTTGCTATTATGATTCCATTTTGTTTCAGATATTTATACAGCTTTTTCAAAACAGCTTCCGGTTCAATCAAATGTTCAATAATATCACCACAGATAATCACATCAAAATAATTTTCCGGCAGATCTAATTCAGGATCCTCAATATTCCCAACAATTAATTTATCAATGTCAGGATTATCCTGCTGAGAATCTGCCAGTTTCATTAATTCAACCCCAACAACTTCTTTAGCAAGTTTTAACTTTTTTATTTCAATTAATGTTTCACAACTGCCAGCACCAATCTCTAATATTTTATTATTTTCATTTTCAGGAATCAGGCTTATCAAATCTACCCTCAAATTATTGAAATACTCCCTGTTTTTATTCTGATACATATTGCAATGATTAATTATAATATTTTGCATTCTTTTCCCGGAATAAATTATAACTATTCTAATAGTGAATAAAATAATTTGAAATAATCACGGGTAATAACATCATCCCTGAAATTACAGGCATAATCAACACCTTTAGCTATCATTTCATCTCTTAGTTCATGCCGGTTAATTACCTTCAGGATGGCTTCCCCAATCTCTTCAGGACTATGCGGATCTATATATAAGCTCCCCGGACCACCTGCCTCAGTAAAACAACCGGTATTGCTCGAAATAACAGGAACCCGTGAAATTAAAGCTTCGACTAAAGGTATCCCAAATCCTTCATAAAATGATGGATAGATAAAACACTCTGCATTACGGTAAATTACAGGCAATTCGAAATTCCCGACACCTTCGGGAAATATTATATTATTAAGATTATTAGCGGAAATATATGCAAGAATATTGTTAAAATATGGAGAAGTTTTTCGCCCGATAACGACAAGCGGGATATCAATCCCTGAAAGATGAATAGCTTTGACAACGTTTATCAGATTTTTACGTTCTTCAATTGTTCCTACATATAAGAGATATTTCTCGGGTAGATTATATTTGACCTTGATTGCCTGAATAAATTCTTCATCGTATTCGTCCCAAAAATATTGGCTGCATCCCTGGTAAATAACTGATATTTTATCCGGTGATATATTCAGATAATTGATTAAGTCTTCTTTAGTCTGATTACTTATGGCAACAATTCTGTCGGAAACTTTACATGCATGAATCACTTTCCTTACATATATCTCTGTGTCAAACCATTTATAATAACCGGGGAATCTTAAAAATATCAGATCATGTACTGTCACTACTGATTTTATTCCCGTCTTTTCTATTCCAACGGGCAATTCCTGACTGAGTCCATGATATATCTGCAGCTTTTGACGCTTTATATCTTTTATCATATACTTTCTGCGCCATAAATAATGTAACATTTTCAGGACAAATGAACCAGGTTCAATCAATATAAATTTATCTTCATTGGCCAGTATATAATGGTTTCTTGTCTTAGGCGTAAAAAGGTAATATTTGTTTTCAGGATAATATTTTATCAGAGCAGATAAAAGGTTGCGGCTGTAATTACCTAATCCGCTGGCATTAAAGAAGGCTCTTTTAGCGTCAAATCCGATAGAGACCCCTCTTGTTTTATCAGCATATGGATTACTCTGAGATACTACAAACATGGAAGATTTTTTTCATTATCCATTATCAAAGTTATTTATTTTATCGGGATGATTGTTTTCTGCTTTTTCGGTTTCGTTATCATCATTCATCCACTCATATACAGGTCTCTGCGGTCCTTTCTTCCTGTACCGGACCGCAAGCACTATTCCTGAAAAAAACCCCAACATATGGGATTCCCAGGATATGTTTGTATAAACCCCGGGGAATATTCCCCATACCATTTCACCATACAGGAAAACTACCAGCAGTGATAAGGCTATCAGCCTGAAATAACGGCGGATAATTCCACTGAAAAAAAGGAATGAGGCAAGGCCGTAGACAAGTCCGCTGGCACCAATGTGCCATGCGTCCCTTCCTCCGAACCATACGAGAATGCCTGTCAGGAAATAAGTCCAGGTAAAAACCTTCAGTGCTACTTCCGAATAAAAATAAAACAGGGCGATTGAAAGCAGCAGCAGTGGCAATGAATTGTTGAAAAGATGAGTAAAATCACCATGAATGAACGGTGAGAAGATAATTCCCGGGAGTCCATTTACCGATAACGGGTAAATTCCCAAACCTGAAAGATCAATTTCAAATAATACTTAAATGATCTTAACCAGCCACATCACAAAGATGAATGTCCCCGGGATGATAAGGCTCAGGAAAAACTTTTTCCTGTAAAATGAGCCTTCAGTTTCTCTATAAGGATATTTATCAGTCATTATCAGGTTTTCTCTCTTATTGGTACTCGGTGCCCGTTGCCCGGTCCTTGTTGCTTACTACCGAAAACCGAGGACCCGGTACCGAGAACCTGATTTGAGAAATTCTTAATCTCTTCCCGTAAATACAATACCCGCAGCATTTCTGATCCTGTCAAGAGTTTTTATCAGATCAAGGCTGAAAGAGAGCGGAACAACGGGGCTTTCAGTTCTGCTTTCGTCCAGGCATCTCATAACTTCCTCAGCTTCCCAGTGATATCCCATTGCAGGGGGACTGAACAGAAATTCCTGTTTTTCAGAGCCATGCAATTCAAAAATCACTTTCTGATTCATATCCCTGCCCCGGGTGACAATAAGATTTCCTTTTTCACAATAGATCTCGCATCCTATTCCGATGTTTGTCCTGAATGAGCTGTACAGCGAAGCCATTCTGCCATCATGGTAGCTGAATATCATGCTCAGAGATTCCTCCGAACCGGTTTCGCCGAATATTGCTGTGGCTTTTACCTCTGAAGGAACACCCATGAATGTCAGTGCGTCAATAACAGGGTATATACCTATATCAAGGAGTGAACCGCCGCCGAGGGCAGGGTTAAACTTCCTGTCATCCGGATCGTATGGCGGCATAAATGAGAAATAACCATCAAGATGAACGATTTTCCCGAGAATTCCGGATTTCAGGATTTCACCGGCCTTTTTATAAAAGGGCTGAAAAGGAGGCCATAATGCTTCCATAAGAAAGACATTTTGCTTTTTTGCCTCGCTGATCATCTCCTTTACCTCTTTTTCATTAATAGCAAATGCCTTTTCACAAATTACATGTTTCCTGTTTCTCAGGCATAGCATCGTATGGTCATGATGACAGGAATGGGGTGATGCTATGTAAACAATTTCGAGTGCCGGATCAGCTGCCAGATCCTCATAGCTTCCATAGTATTTTTTAAATCCGTAATCTGATGCAAATAGTATTGCACGTTCCAGGTCGCGTGAACCAACTCCGTATAATTCAGCATTTTTCAACAGCTTAAGTCCTTTTGTAAATTTGGCCGACATCTTCCCGGGTGCAAGAATTCCCCACTTGTATTTCTTCATGACTATAAAATTAGCTGGATAAATATAGGGATTCTTGGTTTATTTTAGTCCCTCCTCCCGCTAAAGCGGGATCCCTCCTCCTTGTGTCAGCAGGAAGAGCTTGTCCCGGCTGAAAGACGGGAGGAATAAATGGAGTGGGTACGTGTGGTTCATAGAAGGATTGGAGTCAAAATATCCCCAAAAAGCATTTTTTAAAAGAAATTTTCAAAAATTATTAGAAAATTTCCATTTCTATCTTATTCATTCCCTGCATCTTACAAAAATTATTAAAAAATATTATGATTTTTTACTACTATGTATTGCATAGTATTAATATTTATATATATCTTTGCATTGTCATGTTGTTTATTTCATATAGTAGTAAATATTTAAAAGAACCATGAAAATAACAGTCAGCATTAATCTCGGGGGCTATTCATTCAATATTGATGAAGATGCTTATGCCGAACTGAAAAGGTACCTGAAAAACCTTGAGTTTCACTTTGCCGAAGAGGAAAGCTCATCCGAAATACTTGCAGACATTGAATCCAGGATGGGGGAACTCTTTCGCGTAAGACTGACAGCTTATAAGCAGGTGATCACTATGGATGATGTCCGTTATGCGATATCCGTTCTTGGTACACCGGAAGATATTTCCGATAACAAAGGGCCCTCTGCCCGCGATAAATTCGCTTCACCGGGTTATCACAGGATGTACCGTGATCCCGACCGCCGCATTATCGGCGGTGTCTGCGCCGGAATGGGCGCCTACTGGAATACCGAGCCATGGATCGTAAGGGTGATCTTCCTTGTCCTTGCCATGATGGGAGGTCTGGGGATTCTGTTATATCTTATCCTTTATATTGTGATCCCGGAAGCAAAAACCACAGCCCAGAAAATTGAAATGAAAGGTGATCCTGTAAATATTCACAACATCAGGGAATCTGTGAAGAAAGAATTCGATACCGTCACAAAAAATATGAAGCTTTAAGATACAGACCAGGAAGAATGATTATGAAGTGTAAAACCTAAAAACTTATTAT
>CAYNGW010000003.1:0-31825 GCA_964396955.1 uncultured Rikenellaceae bacterium
GCCACAGTTTTACTTCTTCCATATATGCTGCAACAAGAGCAAGTGCCGTAAGAGCTGCCGAACCAATTGCAAAACCTTTACCTGTAGCTGCGGTTGTATTTCCAAGTCCGTCAAGTGCATCGGTTCTTTCCCTTACTTCTTTTGGAAGTTCTGACATCTCAGCATTTCCACCAGCGTTATCGGCAATAGGACCAAAAGCATCGGTTGCAAGGGTAATGCCAAGAGTGGAAAGCATTCCTACTGCTGCAAAACCAACACCATAAATACCTGTTGCAAAATTGTGGAATCCGCCGGCAAAACCGTATGCAGCTATAATACCTGCAACAATTGTAAGAACCGGAACCCAGGTTGAGAACATTCCAACAGCCATACCTTCAATAATTACGGTTGCTGGTCCCTGCTGGGATTGTTTTGCTATCCCTTGCGTAGGTTTATATCCGTCTGAAGTAAAATATTCTGTTGCCTGACCGATAATAACACCAGCAACAAGACCTGAAACTGCAGCGCCAAATACACCCCATGTTATCCAGTCTGCCAACGCCATAATTGCAAGTACAACAAGGATAAGGGCTGAACTGCCTCCGGTTCCAAGAAGAAGCGCGCGAAGAAGAGTCTTTGGAGATGCATCTTCTTTTGATCTTACCATATAAATACCAGCTATTGAAAGCAATATGCCAATTGCTGAAACCAGCATCGGGGCAATAATTGCTTTAAGCTGAAAATCAGCCTGACCGGCTATTGCCGGAAGGGCAGCACCAAGAGCAGCAGTAGAAAGAATAGATCCGGCATATGATTCATAGAGGTCAGCGCCCATACCTGCAACGTCGCCGACATTATCACCGACATTATCAGCAATTGTAGCGGGATTACGGGGGTCATCTTCAGGAATGCCTGCTTCAACCTTACCAACGAGGTCAGCACCCACATCGGCAGCTTTGGTAAATATACCGCCGCCCACACGTGCAAAGAGTGCCTGTGTTGATGCCCCCATACCAAAAGTGATCATAGTTGCAGTGATTTCAACAAACTTCTGATGCTCATCAATTCCCTGTTGTACGAATGTAAGACCAATCCATTTAAGGCCGTTTGCCATATGTGCAGGTGTAAAAATCGCTTTGTCAAGCAAAAGGAACCAGAGGGCAATATCAAGAAGGCCAAAACCCACAACGACCAGCCCCATGACAGCACCGCTGCGCAATGCTACTTTTAAGCCTTTGTCGAGTGATTTTGAAGAAGCCCATGCTGTCCTATTCGAAGCAAATGTTGCAGTTTTCATTCCAAGATAACCGCAAAGACCGGAGAAGAACCCTCCTGTAAGGAAGGCAACCGGGACAAACGGATTCTGTACACCCATATAAGCCAGGATGAGCAACAAAACAGCAAGAATGATGAATACTTTGAAAACAACAGTATATTGGCTTTTCAGGTAGGCCATTGCACCTTCCCTTACATACGCAGCAATCTCCTTCATCTTGTCTGTGCCTTCCTCCTGTTTGAACATACCTTTATAAAAGATCCAGGCAAACAACAATGCTGTGAGAGCTGAAACTGGAACAATCCAGAATAAAGCGTTAATCATAATATCCGTTTTTAATTAATAAATTATTGGTTTTAGAAAGCTAAAATTTTACAGCTACAAAACTAATTCAGTTTTTTGTTAATGCAAATGAAAAAAAGATATTCTTGAAATCAGATTATAATAATTTTGACAGTCAAAATTGAAAATTCAAATTCATAATAATGACCGTAAAATATTAATTATCAGATTTATCCGGAAACCATCCTGATTATATGCCGCGGAAAAATTCATAATTTATATTTTCCAGTTCCTTCATTTCAGGATAAGGGTAAAATGCTATTTCGTCCTTTGTCCCCACGTAAAATCCTGTTTCAATGGTTCGGTAGAGAAGTGTTCCTGAGAAAATCCTCTGAACCGTCTTCATATGTTTTTCATATTCCCCTTTCAGTATCTCAAGGCAATCCCTGAGATGCCCGATATTCTGATATGGCAGGTGTTCAGCCGAACCGCCAAGCGGATTTGTTGCCAGTTCGCCCAGCTTAAGTTCAACAAAGAACAGTTTGGGCAGAACAATCGGTGTTGATCCGTCAGTCAGCTTTTTCAGGAATGCTGAGGGTGTGAGCCCGCTGGCTACAAGCGGAGTTACAGGACATAGTTCCTGGTACAGATAAAGGGCATTCTGCAGTTCTTTTGATTTATCATACGGTGCTTTTTTTAATTCAAGCACAACTCCATGATCAGTTGTCAGGTAAAGGCTTTTCAGCGCTGTGGTTGGTATTGTCTCCAGAACCCTGTATACGGAAAGATAAACAGAGCTTTTAGGGCTGCCATCCTCTTTGGCAACACACCGCCTGTTCAGACTCTCCATATCAATGAGATTTTCTATTTTGCCAAGATCAACCTCAAAGAATATTGTCTGGCCTTTGTTGCGTTTTTTCGTCCCGGTTGAAAGATACATTCCGAATCCTTCGGGAGGGAGCATAGAAGCTACTAGCGCTTCCGGGGTACAGGTTAAATAGATGTATTTGCTCATAGTAGTATAAATATTTATAAATGAACAATATCTGTACGATTGAAATAAAAGATCAAAGAGCCGGAAAAGAAACCTGTATCAAATTTACATTACTTTTTGCTACAATGTTATTACTTTTACCACGTTAATTAAAACAATATTATTTTAAATATAGAAAATGAACTCCTTTTTTGATGATAAGATCTCGGAAAGACTTGGCGGAATCAATTTCGGGAAATCTACGGCAATTTACAAGTTTGAATTTATAAAGCGGGCAAAGGCGACAGCAAAATTGGCACATCCCGGTACCAATCTTATTGATATGGGGGTAGGAGAGCCTGACTGGCCTGCAGATGAGCTGGTGGTAAAAGCGCTGGCGGAAGAAGCCGGAAAACCTGAAAACAGGTGGTATGCCGATAACGGGATCCCTGAATTCCAGGAAGCAGCGGCTCAGTATCTTGAAAAAGTATACGGACTTTCAGGTATAAATCCTTCGGAAAACATAATTCATGGAATAGGATCAAAGCCGGTGCTTGCAATTCTCCCGATTTGTTTTATAAATCCCGTGGATATCCTGCTTACAACAGTCCCGGGATATCCTGTCACAGCGACTTACACAAAATACCTTGGCGGTGAAGTTTTCAATCTTCCGTTATGGGAGTCAAACTCGTTTTTTCCTGACCTGGATTCAATACCGCAGACAGTCTTGAAGAAGGCAAAGCTCATGTATATGAATTACCCGAATAATCCTACAGGAGCCGTTGCAAGCGAGGAATTCTTTAAGAAAGTTATTGATTTTGCTCTGAAAAATAATATTGTTGTCATTAATGATGCTGCTTACGGTGCATTAACCTACGATGGGTATAAGCCCTTCAGCTTTCTTTCCGTTGAAGGCGCAATGGAAGTAGGACTGGAAGTTCACTCATTATCCAAGGCTTTTAACATGACAGGATGGAGGATTGGCTTCGTATGCGGGAACAGCAAGGCAGTTAAGGCTTATGCAACTGTAAAGGACAATACTGATTCCGGTCAGTTCAGGGCGATACAGAAAGCAGGAATACGGGCATTGAGGGACACGGATATCACCAGGCGGACAGTAGAAAAATATTCGAGAAGATTCAATTTGCTGGTTGATGCCCTGAATGATGTGGGATTTGAAGCTAAAAAACCGCATGGTACGTTCTATTGTTATGTAAAAGCTCCTGAAGGTACCATTAATGGCAGGAAATTTAATACTGCATCAGAATTCTCGGAATTCCTGATCACAGAATCCTTAATTTCTACAGTTCCCTGGGATGATGCAGGAAAATATGTCAGGTTTTCTGTAACCTTTGAGGCTGGATCAATTCAACAAGAAAAGAACATAATTAATGAAATGAAGGGAAGAATGAAAAAACTGGAATTAAAGTTCTGAAAAACATTCATATCGTAATAATTATTAATTTATTCCGTTAAAATACTTAATTTAAGTTATAAGCCTGAATCTGGAATTTAAAGAGAAATTGTATTCCGGAAAATTTTTTTCATCTCTATTTTTTTGTATATTTCCGATAGTTAGTATATTTGCGCCACAAAAGAACTGAGCCTGCTGTCATGCCGAAAATATCTGCAGTAATCATCACGATGAATGAAGAACAACTGATAGAACAGTGTCTTCAGTCACTCGATAACGTTGCAGACGAGGTTATTGTAGTTGACTCATTTTCAACTGATTCCACTGAACAAACCTGTAAGAAATTTGGTGTGAATTTTGTGCAACATGAATTTAAGGGGTTCATGGATCAGAAGAATTATGCTTTATCGCTTGCCTCACATTCATATGTACTATCTCTTGATGCTGATGAGGCTCTCAGTGAAGAGCTAAAGAAATCGATACTGGAGGTTAAGAACAATCTAAAATATGATGGTTATCGTTTTAGCCGGTTAAGCAACTATTGCGGAAAATGGATCCACCATTCTGCATGGTATCCTGACCGCCAGCTGCGGCTCTTTAAAGCAGAAAAAGGAGCATGGGGACTTTTTAATGTTCATGAGAGATTCATTATGAATCATGACAGCAAAATTGGAAGATTAAAGGGAGATATACTTCACTGGCCCTTTAATTCGCAAAAAGATCTTATTGAAAAAATCAAAAATTACTCAGAGATTGCTGCTGGCGAATATTATAAATCAGGCAGAAAAGTTTGGTTTTTAACTCCTATTGTGCATATGAGCTGGAGATTCTTCCAGACTTATTTCATCCGCCTCGGTTTCCTGGACGGCAGAAATGGTTATGTAATCTGCAAAACAGGAGCGTATTCCAGTTTTCTAAAGTATTCAAAATTAAGAAAACTGGCCAGGGAGGAGAAAAAGCAGTCAACATAATACCATGAACTTTGAAGAAGACCTGAAGAAATCCCTGAAGGTCCTTAAAGAAGGAGGGATTATCCTGTATCCGACTGATACTCTATGGGGCCTTGGTTGTGATGCTACCAGATCCGAAGCAGTACAAAAGATATTCAGAATAAAATCAAGAATCGAAAGTAAAAGCCTTATAATCCTTGTCAACGGATTATCAATGCTTGAGAGATATGTAAAAGATGTCCCGGAAATAGTTTATAAACTGTCATCTGTTTCCGATTCTCCCCTGACAATTATATTTCCTGAAGGCAGAAACCTGGCTGAAGGTGTCTGCAGTGAAGATGGTTCCGTGGGAATAAGAATCTGTAATGATGAGTTTTGCAGTCGGCTTATTGACCGGTTCCGTAAGCCGGTTGTATCAACATCAGCCAATATAGCCGGTAAACCATCTCCATCCAATTTCAGTGAAATTGATGAGAATATAATCACATCAGTTGATTTCACGGTAAAGTACCGCCAGGATGATAAACGAAAATACTCCGCTTCTCCCGTTATTAAAGTTGAAAGAAACGGAGTGTTTAAAATTTTAAGGAAATAATTTAGTTTGAAGATCTTACGCGTCCCGATCCTGATACTCTGGCATCGATTCTCGGATTACCGGCATATGATACATTCCCGCTGCCTGATACACTGGCCTCAAGCGACTCGGTTACATTACAGGTGCAGTTTCCGCTTCCTGAAACATGAACCTCCATCGTTTCGCATTTAGTCATTTCTCCATAAAAGATTCCGGATCCGCTGATTGAGACTTCAGCATCCTTTGCATTACCTCCTCCGAGCTTTATATTACCTGAACCTGAAATTCTGCATTCGAGGTTCTCCACTGCCAGGTCGGCTGTATATATATTACCGCTTCCGCTTACACTAAGGTCAAGATCTTCTGTCTTTACAGAACTTTGTATCTCCGCCTTCCCTGAACCGGATACACCAAGCCCTTCCAATTCAGGCATAGTAATGTAGACATTTACTTTTTCCCTGAGGTTAAATCTCCAGTTTTCCTGTTTTATCTGAAGCCTGTCACCGGAGAGTTCTGTAACCACTTCTTCAAGTTCATCTTTATCTCCCTCAAGTTCGACACTGAACTGTGGACCGATCTTTATGTAAAGATTACCGGCTATACCAAAGCCAACAGAGGTAAATCCTTTTACACTCCTTGATTCCCTGACCTGCCCTGCTGAAATACCATAAGCAAGGCTCATGATAACTAAAAATACTAAAGCCCTTTTCATAATAATATGTTTTTTAGTTTGAAATGATTTAAGATAAAGACGGTTTACAAATGAAATTGTTGCATTAAGAATTACCCCCAGCCATGCTGAAGCGGCAGGGATAATATGATATTCAGTTTATCTCCGTCAATCCCTCCGGAAGATCCATCTTTATGATCTTTTTCTTCTTATCGATTTTAATAATGAGATCTTCATGAAAGGGAATCAGCATTTCGTTCCCTTTTTCTGCCTCGACACTTATAAGCCACTGCCCGGGATTTTCAAGGATTTTTCTGACAGTACCTGCAAAGCTGTTATCGATCGAAAAAACTTTATACCCAATAAGGTCGTCAGGATCACTGACAACGGTTTTTTGGTCTTCCGGTGAATTCAGGAACACCCTGCAGCCTGTGAATTCATTTACTTTTTCAAATGAATCATAACCTGAGAATTTCAGTCTCAGGTTTCCTGCGCCAGGGAAATCCGATCCGGATATAAAAAAAGGAACCAGTTTCCCTTCTATTTCAAGGAAAACTGATTCCGTTTCAGGTATATTTTCCGTAAAAGCCTTTTCCAGCTTAACTGTGACGGTACCTTCGTAACCGTACACTTTTACAATACATCCAAGTAATATACGGGCATTATAAATCATTGGACCACTGATCCTTATGCCCTTAATTCTATTCCCTGGGTTTTTCTTCAGCTGCAGGTTCAGATGAGTTTTCATCTGTAATCGGCGTATCACTGGTCTCAGCGGGTGCCGGAGTGTCAGTAGTTTCAGCTGCCGGAGTATCAGTAGTTTCAGCTGCCGGAGTCTCAGTAGTTTTATCCGCCGGCACAATCTCCTCAGCCGGAGTTTCCGGTTTACTTGCAGCCTCAGCTTTTGCAGCCAGATCGGCTTGTTTTTTGGCCAGTTTTACTGCTCTTGCCTCGTTTATTTTCTTCTCTGCAGCAAGTTTCCTGACAACCTCATCATCCTTCGATTTTTCAAGCCCTGATCTCTTTGCATCGATCTTAGTTTCATTCTGCTTCATCCACTCATCAAAACGTTTTGTGGCTTCAGCCTCATCAAAAGCACCTTTTCTTACTCCTTCAAGCAGATGATTCTTTATTAGAACACCTTTGTACGACAGGATAGCCCTGCATGTTTCAGAGGGCAATGCGCCATTTTGCAGCCAACCCAGAGCCTTGTCGAAATCGAGTTCGATGGTGGCGGGGTTAGTGAGCGGATTATATTTTCCGATCTTTTCAATATATCTGCCATCCCGTGGCGACCTGCTATCTGCTACCACAATGTGGTAATAGGCCAGTTTCTTGCGGCCTTTCCTGGCTAATCTGATTTTAACTGCCATTAATTTTTAACGCTTTTATTTTACCTTTTTTTAAATTGTGGGTGCAAAGATAGCAGTAAAAATTTACCGGACAAATGAATAAAACTAATTTTATCAGATAAAAAAAAGGCTGACCTGCTCTCCAGGTCAGCCTTTTAATAAGTAATTTTAATTTTCGTTATGGATTTCTTGTAACAATAAACTGGAATATTCCCTGGCTGCCATAATCGCCAACTGAAATATCAATATTCAAAATATATGAACCATCGCATGAATTATATACACCACTGCCAGAGTATGTTATACCACCATAACCATAGTAATCTGAAGCAAGTAGCTTAGCTTCGGTAGAAACTGCAAAAGTAACCGGATCTATATGCATCACATACGGTCCAAGGTCCTCACCACAATCGTCAAGATTTGCAAGACCTGAAACAAATATTGTGTATGGATCATCAGGATCAGCTGTCATTGTAACATCACCTTCAAAGGGCCAGCCTGATTCTATTGCATGATAGCTGCCAATTGCCATATCCCCGTCAAATGCACAAGCTACCGGAATAAGTAATACAGCACTTGAAAGTGTAGCACGACCACCTGCAGTTGTTAACAGCTCAAAAGTAAAAACATCATTGTTAACAATATCATCAAGAGCAATCCCGATTTTCTGGGCAGCATCTGATGATACTATTCTGACAATTGCAGGAAATGAAGTTAATTCTGTTATTGTGGCATCTTCGTCATTATCATTAAATGAACCCAATACAGTAATCTTTTCAACCGATGATCCTGCAGGTATATCTACAGTGAATTCTATATATGAATTCTGAAGATCTTTAGAATCAAATATTCCGGGATTAAGATTAGAAATACCGGGTACTACCGCGACACCCCTCAGACCGGCAGGATCCGGAAGTTCCTCACAACTGAGTGATATCAATATCAGTGTGATGATCAGTCCTATTGTTTTTATTTTTTTCATTTTACATTATTTTATAGTTAAACAATGAAACAGAAGGCATCTAGCGTGTTCCTCCGGCCCACCAGACACTTTCAGTATACACATATGTGCCGTCACCATAAGCATCACGAACATTTACATTTGTAGTTACATCTTCAGATCCATATGTATAACGCAACGGGAACTGGGTCGTATTTTTAGGATTCGCCAGCGAGATTACATTGTTACCCATTGCCTTCAGCCGTCTGTAGTCATTGTAAGCTTCAAGAGCTTCTTCCTCGAAAAAAGCAATATATTTCTGGTTCATTACTTCCGACAGCGGGTTTGCTGTGAATCTGGAGAGTACATTACTATTAAAATAATCTTCTGCATCAGTGGCTGTCAAACCAATGTTTACTTTTTGAAATGCGGCCGTAATGGCATTCTCTAAAGCTTCTTCAGCAGCAGTTAAGTTATTTAACCGCACATTAGCTTCTGCTTTTAAAAACTCCAATTCGTGATAGCTCAGCAGGTAGGTAGGAGCATTTATTGCGCTGATTGCAGAAATTGAATATGCACCCTGTACCTGGTTTGCTGTTCCATTTGGAGCAAATAAAAGATTCCCTCCCACTCCCGGATAAGTCGTGAAAAACACATCATCCCTGGGATCACTTCTCTCTGTTAATTTGTCATGCAGGCTTTGACTTGCACCATAATAATCCCGGTCACGGAACATACAATAAAAGGGGCTTAATGCGGTACTGCCATTGTAAATAAACTGAGCCTGTTCATCAGCTGAGGTGAAAGACTGATTGGCAAACGAAATGACGTCAGCATAAGCAGGAGCCTTAAACGATAAACGCATGGTATAGCGGGCTTTTAACCCAAAGGCAAATTTCTTCCACAGATCCGTATCCCCGCCATAAATAAGATCCTGTGCACCAAGGGAAGGGAATATTGAAGTTTTATCAAGATTGGCAATTGCATCATCCAGAAGCTGAAAAATATCGTCATATATATCTTCCTGCGAGTCTAATACGGGAGTAAATACTACACCCGGCTGAATCGCTTCCGACCATGGTACATTCCCCATTACATCGGTAAGCACTGCAAGATTTAGTGCAGTAATTATCTGTGCAATACCCAGGGTATGGTAATTGCCTTCTTCAGAGCCGCCTGCGGAACACTTTTCGCATACCAGCTTCAGGCCATAAAGGTTTGCATATACCCCGTTCCAGGCATTATTATAAGTTGATGATGCCGTGGGTTCTGAAGACCTGATATCAGCATTATAAAACTGACCAAATGTACCGGCATTATGTTCAATATAAAGCGATGCATAAAAATTGAAATCCCCGCCAACTACACTGAAAGCACTGCCAGTCATGGCATCTGTGATTATCAATTTTGATGACATATCACTCGGGTCATTTATGTCCTTATTGATTTCATCCATAACAGATTCCGAACATGACCAGAAAGTCAGGGACAGGATTGCTACAGGTAATATGATATTAATCCTCTTTTTCATGATATTTCAAATTAAAAAGTTAAATCTAATGTTAAACCATAGCTGGTTGTCTGAGGAACCGTAAACCTTTCAAATGATCCTCCCATATTGGTATTCCCCTGGCTCGATTCAGGATCCAGGTTAGGAAGGGCGGTCCAGATAAGCAAATTGCGCAGGAAAACAGAAACACCCGGATCGACTTTTTTGAACAGTTTATTTGCAGGTTTAAACTTCAGTGAAAGTTCTCGAAGCTTAACAAATGAGTTATCAAAAATATAATACTCATCGATATTGGAAAGTATGTTTTGTTGTAGCATCTGCAACGCATATGGATCATTGGGTCCTCCCCGGGCAATGTCATTGGGTGTGCCATCTGATTTTACTCCGTCGTAGATAAAAGTCGATTCACGATCTTCCACTCTTGCTGACAAACCGTAAAAGTCAAGCAATCCATTACTGCCGGAATACATCTGACCCCCTTGCTTCCACTCAAACAACGCATTCAATGACAAGGTTTTATATGTGACTGTAGTATTGCCTCCCAGGATAAAATCAGGAGATACTTTTCCTATAACGTCAGGCTCACCAATCAAAGGGAAACCATAATTTGCAGAGCCGGGATCGTCATCAACAACAATCTTACCGCTCTCTTCGTCTCTGACATATGAAACTCCATAAATAACCGGATAAGTATCACCAATACCTGCCCGGACCTGAGGAGTTGTAAATCCTCCGATAAAAATGCTTTCAACTCCTTCAGCGAGCTCATCAACATAGTTATCAATTTTTGAGAAGTTAAAACTTAAATTCCATTGGAAATCTTTCGATAACACAGGAGTTATATATAATACGATCTCATGACTGAGTGTATGTACTTTACCTCCATTCATAAGCAGTGACCGTATACCTGTAGAACCTGCCAGCGGTACAGAAAATATCTGGTCCACAACATTCTGACGTGAAAAAGTATAATCAATACCCAGACGATTCTGGAAGAATTTCAATTCTCCGCCAATTTCGTACGATTTTGTGTTTTGAGGTACCAGGTTGGGGTCATATTGAATATTATTTGGAGTATAGGAACTTACCCCTCCCATTGGATATTGAATTGGAAATCCGTTAAACCAACCGCCTGAATAATTAGGAGTGTTGTAGAAATTTGGAATATATGAACCTGCCTGCCCTACTTCAGCATATGAAAGACGAAGTTTGGCAAATGAAATCCAGTCAAGATTTTTTATTGCGTCTAGTTCAGAAAAAATAATACTTGCGGCAACTGAAGGATAAAAGAAGGATCTGTTATTTGTCGGCATAGTTGAAACAATATCATATCTGCCTGTTCCGGTAAGGAATAAAAATGATTTCCACTGCATGGATAAACTGCCGAAAGTACCTACAGTACGATTTTGCCAGAAAGATTCATCCGCAGTGACAAGATTGGCATTCCTGATATGTGCCCAGCCTCCGAAATTAAAATCCTCTCCATGTTCAGAATAAGTCTTTTGGCTTCCCTGATCAAATTCGTTTCCGATCATTGCATTAATGGCCAGACCATTGCTCATAGTCCAGTCATAGCTTGCTGTAATCAGCTGGTTGACTGTAAAAGAAGTTATGCCGTAATTATCTATTATTCCTGTAGATGCAGCATGCCCGTATTCAAATACATCCCTGAAATTTGTGGTATATGAATCTGTCCCTAACTGATAACGGATTTTCAAACTCATATTGTCACTCAGCTTGGCGGTATAATTAGCATATCCATTTCCGAAAAACCGGTCAGTTTTTTCATTAAAGACCGTATGTTCAGCGGCCCAGTAGGGATTGTCCCAACTACCTCCACGATAATATATGTCAGTATAGGGATCTCCGGGAATAAAATAAGGATAATCCTTCAGATTATAACTGACAGGAGCACCCAAAACACCGGCCAATGCAGCATCATTAGCAGTCGGGAGCTTGTCAATATCTGTCTTTGAGAAATTGGCATTGAATCCTGTACTGAAGTTCTTCCCAAATTTCCTTTCCGCAGAAGCTTTTCCGTTCCAGCGATTCATTCCCGATGCCAGAGCTACACCACTCTGTGAAGTCTGACTTAGTCCAAGGATAAAATTGCCTTCCGCCGTAGCCTGACTTACATTTACGTTATTTGTTGCTGAATAACCTGTTCTGAAATATCTGTCCCAGTTATTGAATACCTGTGGAGTGACCCATTCATCTGCAACCTGCCCCAATGCCAGCTGGGGAACATAAAATTCTCCGGGATGGCCGTTACTATTCCCTCCATATGTCGGATCATCCGGAAGATCAACGATTTTGGGTCCCCATGATGATGAGGAATTGGGAACATAATTGCCATTAATACCCTGAGCATACGTTGTCTGGTAATCCGGAGTACGCGACACCTCTGAAAAAGCACTTGTATGAGATATTGAAACAGCCGGTTTCCCAAGAACATTATTCCGACCGCTCTTAGTTGTAATAACAACAACCCCGTTTGATGCGCGGATACCGTATAAAGCGGCTGCCGCCTGACCTTTAAGTATGTTGATGCTTTCAATATCTGCAGGATTAAGATCCACTGCACGGTTAGAAATATCTGATCCGGTTACACCATTTCCTGCAGCTGTAAAGCTACCTCCGCTTCCTGATTGAAAATCTGAGCCAGAGGCAACAGGCATTCCATCTATTACATAAAGAGGAGCGTTATTCCCTGTAAAAGAACGTGCGCCACGGATAACAATCTGTGATGAGGCCCCTGGCATACCGCTTGAAGGCTTAATATCAACGCCGGAGATCTTACCCTGCATTGCACCTGCAAGATCGGTATTACCTGCTCGCTGTATTACCTCATCTTTAACATCCTGAACTGAATATCCAACGGCTTTCTTCTCCCTGGAAACACCCAGTGCAGTAACAACCACTTCATCCAGACCAAGCACATCCGGTTCCATAATGACATCAATTATGGAACGGGTCCCAATCTCAACCTCCTGCTTTTTCATCCCTATATAAGAAAAAACCAGGGTTGCCGCGTCCTGAGGAACAGCCAGGGTGTATTTACCATTTATATCTGTTGTGATCCCGACAGTGGTCCCTTTTACAGATACAGATACACCCGGCATAGCACCCTCTCCGTCAACAGAAGAGGTCACAGTACCAGTAATAGTCTTCTGCTGGGCGCTGGCTGACAGCCATACTCCGCAAAAAACTATAATCATCAAGAGAAGTTTTCTCATAACTTTTAGTTTAGGTTAATAATAAATATAAAGGAATGACTACATTCCTTCTACTGTCCTTCTAAGTGACTGTGTCACCTTTAAAGTTGAAAATTAAACAAGGGATACAATAATTTATATATTCAACCAACGGATTGCATGTCCGGATTTACAATTGGTATTTAGCCGGTTATAGATTAATATTCTGAAGATGCCCTAAGCACTCCGCTTTTTATACATTTTTGCGTATTTTTGTCAACTGACAAACTGTTCTTAATAATCCTGTCCATGGCTGGCTTTTCTCACTTACATGTTCATACTCAGTACTCTATACTGGATGGTGCTTCAAATATCCCGTTGCTGATTGAGAAGGTAAAATCACTGGGGATGGATTCCCTGGCCATTACCGACCATGGCAATATGTTTGGCGTTAAGGAGTTTCATAATGCAGCGACCAAAAAAGGGATAAAACCCATAATTGGCTGCGAGATCTATGTTGCCAAAAGATCCATTGCAGAAGTTACTGGCAAGGAAGACCGGTCAGGCGACCATCTTATCCTGCTGGCAAAGAACCTTACGGGGTACAGGAATCTCATAAAGCTCGTTTCAACCGCCTGGATCAGGGGATTTTACTATAAACCGCGTATCGACAAGGAATTACTGGCAAAATATCATGAAGGTCTGATAGCATCATCAGCATGCCTGGCCGGAGAGATCCCCGATGAGATACTTAACGGAACTATGGCTGGCGCCGAAGCAGCACTAAAAAGCTACCTTGACATCTTTGGCGACGATTTCTACCTTGAAGTGCAGCGGCATGAAACCTATGACCCTGAAGCTGATATGTCCGTTTTCCCCATGCAGCAGAAAGCAATAGAATCAATCAGGAAGCTCGCGGTAAAATATAATGTGAAGATCATTGCTACCAACGATGTCCATTTTATAAATGCAGAAGACGCCGAAGCGCACGACAGGCTAATCTGCATTAATACCGTAAAGGAAATTGACGATCCCAACAGGTTAAGATATTCAAAGCAGGAATATGTTAAAAGCGAAGAGGAGATGAGGGTAATCTTCAGCGATCTCCCGGAAGCAGTAGACAATGTCCGGGAACTTGTTGCCAGGATTGAAAAATATAAACTCGACCATCCGCCTATCATGCCCGAGTTCGAACTGCCCGAAGGATATACGGATAAAGATGAGTATCTCAGGTTCCTGACTTACCGCGGGGCAAAAGAGAGATGGAGGACTCTTACCAGTGAACAGACAGAGAGAATCGATTTTGAACTGGAGACGATTGCCAAGATGGGATTCCCGGGTTACTTTCTTATTGTCCAGGATTTTCTGAGAGCTGCGCGGGGAATGGGAGTTTCAGTAGGTCCCGGGCGAGGTTCCGCTGCAGGATCAGCTGTGGCATACTGCCTTAAGATAACCGATATAGATCCTATTAGATACGGACTGCTTTTTGAGCGGTTTTTGAATCTCGACCGCATTTCAATGCCCGACATCGATATTGATTTTGACGAAGACGGAAGGGAATCTGTTCTTAAATATGTAGTAGATAAATACGGGCACGATAAAGTGGCACATATCATTACTTTTGGCACCATGGCCGCCAAGATGGCAATACGGGATGTTGCCCGGGTTCAGAAATTGCCTTTGCCTGATGCTGACCGCCTTGCCAAGCTCGTTCCGGAACGACCCGGAGTGACACTTACCCAGGCTTATAATGAAGTGCCGGAACTGGCTAAGGAAAGAGAATCATCAAATAAACTAATTGCTACAACTCTCAAATATGCCGAGGTGCTCGAAGGTTCAGTAAGACAGACAGGAGTACATGCATGCGGAATAATAATAGGAAAAGACTCACTCGACAATTATATCCCCCTTTGCACGGCAAAAGACACTGAATTATATGCCACCCAGTATGATGGGAGTCATGTGGAATCAGTAGGCTTGCTGAAAATGGATTTTCTTGGGCTGAAAACATTGTCAATAATCAGAGACGCGGTTGAAAATGTTAAGAAATCAAAAGGCATTGATATCAATATAGATACAATCCCTCTTGATGACAAAAAGACATTTGAATTATTCAGCAATGGCGAAACGACAGGCATCTTTCAGTTTGAATCAACCGGAATGAAAAGATACCTGAGAGACCTTGAACCAAACAGGTTTGAGGACCTCATCGCCATGAATGCTCTTTACCGCCCAGGGCCAATGGAATATATCCCCAAATTCATACGGAGAAAACACGGGAAGGAGAAAATTGATTCTCCTTTACCGGTTATGGAAAAATATCTCAACGATTCATACGGGATCACAGTGTACCAGGAGCAGGTCATGCTTCTTTCCCAGGAACTGGCAGGATTTACAAAAGGAGAAGCTGATTCCCTGCGTAAAGCAATGGGGAAGAAGAAGAAATCCATAATGGATGAGATGAAGCTTAAGTTCCTCGAAGGATGCAGCAAGAAAGGTTATAATGAGCAGATAATAAACAAGATATGGTCCGACTGGGAAGCTTTTGCACAGTATGCATTTAATAAATCGCACTCAACTTGTTATGCTCTCATCGCATATCAGACCGGTTATCTGAAAGCCAACTACCCTGCAGAATTTATGGCTGCAGTACTCAGCCGTAATATCAGCGACATTAAAAAGATCACCACCTTCATGGATGAGACACGGAGGATGGGCATGGAAGTTCTCGGACCTGATGTGAATGAGAGTAATGTAAAGTTTACTGTGAATAAGGACGGGAATATCCGGTTTGGACTGGGTGCAATAAAAGGAGTTGGTGAAAGCGCTGTTCTTCAGCTTATTGAAGAAAGAGAAAAAAACGGGATTTACAAGGATATCTATGATCTTGTTGAAAGGGTCAACCTTAACTCCCTGAATAAGAAGAATCTCGAGGCGATGGCTGTCGCCGGCGCCTTTGACTGCTTTACAGGAATTTCAAGGGCACAGTACTTTTCTCTCGATACAAGGGGCTCAAGCTTCATCGAAAGCCTTATACGTTATGGCAATAATGCCAAGACTATCAGAGTTTCAAGCAAGCAGACCCTGTTTGGTGATTCCGATGGGTTTGACATGATAAAACCTGAACCTACGGAATGTCCCGACTGGCCGAAACTGGAAAAGCTCAACCGTGAAAAGGAGGTAATCGGGATTTACCTCTCATCACATCCTCTTGATGATTTTAAGCTTGAGATCAATACTTTCACCACTGCAACACTCGCGGAATTACAGAACCTCAGGGATTATCTCGACAGGGAAGTGGTTGTTGCCGGGATGTTGACAGAAACGAAAAACGGTATCGGGAAAAATGGCAAACCCTATGGCTCTTTTACGCTCCAGGATTATTCCGATTCATTCAGGTTCATAATGTTCGATAAGGATTATCTTGATAACAGTAAATTCTTTTTTACAGGATACTACCTGCTTGTTAAAGGCAGAGTTCAGAAAAGAAAATACAGGGAAGATGAACTGGAGTTCAGCATTAAGAAGATCAACCTGCTGTCAAGCGTCAAGGATGAGCTTGTCAAATCCGTCACATTAAAAATCAGTCCGGGAAATCTGAGCGAAGAAATGATTAATGAACTGAAAGATCTCTTCAGGGAAAATAAGGGTGAGACAGAACTTAAATTCCTGTTCCTGGATACTGATGACAGGATCTCTCTCCCGATGTTCTCAAGAACTATCCGTGTAAGGCTTAATAACGATCTGATTTCTTATCTCGACGATCATCCCGGTATTGAATATAAAGTTAATTAGCTATATTTACGAAAGGCATTTTTTGAAAAATCAATAACATTATATTCTATGGCTTTAGAGGTAAATGATAAGAACTTTGAGGAAATTGTAATTAAATCTGACAGGCCCGTCATTGTTGATTTCTGGGCAGAATGGTGCGGTCCGTGCAGGATGATAGCACCCATCATTGAGGAAATCTCAAAAGATTATTCTGAAAAGGTGGTAGTTACAAAATGTGATGTCGATAACAATCCTCAGGTTACTGCGCAGTACGGAATAAGAAATATCCCGACGGTCCTGTTCTTCAAGGATGGGAAGGTGGCCGACAAGCAGGTGGGAGCAGTCCCGAAAAATAATTTTATCAACAAGATTAATGCATTGCTTTAAATAACAAATTATTGAAATATGGCCGTACAGACTAACTGTAACGGCCTTTTTTAATTACTGTATATGACAATCTGTGTTTTCGCCTCCTCAAGCAGCAGGGTAAATAATAAATACGGGGAAGCTGCCTCGAAACTTGGGTCACTTCTGGCAAAGGAGGGAATGGATGTTGTTTTCGGAGGTGGAGGTATTGGTCTCATGGGAAAGCTTGCCGATGCGGTTATTAAAAATGGCGGCAGAATAACCGGTGTAATACCTTCATTTATGAATGAAGAGGGTTGGGGTCATAAAGGGATCAACGAGATGATCATAACATCCGATATGGGGGAAAGAAAGAAAAGATTGTTTGCAATGTCGGATGCGGTTGTTGCATTACCGGGCGGCGTTGGTACCCTTGAAGAACTTACTGAAGCCATTACACTTAAACAGCTAAGTCTGTTTGAAGGGCCGATAATAATCCTCAATATACTTGGATATTACAAATCGCTTTTTGACTTTATTGATAATATGGTTGAGAACCATTTTCTCCGGAGGGAGCATAAAGGTATCTGGGATATAGTCAATACACCTGAAGAAGTGATTACTGCTCTGAACAATAAGAACAGAGGCAACGAAGAATGGCGAAGGATAGCAAAGATCTGATCTTAGGGAATCTTTGTTCCAATAAACATTATGTCGTCAACCTGTGGAAGATCTCCTTTCCAGTCAAGTATTTCCTTCTCAAGCCTTTTACGCTGTTCTTCCATGGGGAGGTTATATATCTGGGCTAAGAGTTTCTTGACATTACCCGATTTATATTTTTTGGCTTCAGCTGCTCCAAACTGATCAGCATAGCCATCAGAGCACATATAAACCATGTCGCCTGACTTAATATCAACATGCACATTTAAGAATGTCTTCTTTGCTTCTATTGATGACATACCGATAGGGAACCTGTCGCCTTTATACATCATTACTTCTCCATTTCTCACCAGGTACAATGAATTAAATGCACCTGCAAATTCAAGAGTAAATTCTTTTCTGTTGAAAGCAATAAGCGTAAGGTCCATTCCATCGTTTATGGTCTCTTCATTCCTCTGCATCAGGGCTTTAACAACCTCAACATTCAGCTGGTCAAGGATAGCACCCGGTCTTATAATTCCATATTCCCGGACAACTTTATTAAGAGAGTTATGACCTATTATTGACATAAAGGCTCCCGGTACACCATGCCCTGTGCAATCGCAGGCCGCAATGAACTGATAGTCGCCATTGTCATACATCCAGTAAAAGTCTCCGCTTACAATATCCTTGGGCATATAGAGAATAAAAGTATCATGGAATGAATCTTCCCTGGGGAGCATGGCTCGCTGAATACGTTCTGCATACCGGATACTCGCAGTTATATCACGGTTCTTCTCTTCTATCTCCATGCTTTTCTGAACTACCTCGGCAGTTCTCTCGGCTACTTTCTGTTCAAGGATCTTCTTTTCACGGATGAGGTTTTCTTCTCTTATCTTAATATAGGCAATAACTCCAACAGCTGCAAGAATAATGCACAAGGAAATAAACCATGGTGTCTTCCAGAACGGAGGTTTTATTACAAAAGAAAACTCAACAGGCTCATCGTTCCAGTAACCATAACTGTTTGAAGCTTTTACGCTGAAAGTATAATGGCCCGGCAGCAATGGATAATTTTTCATTGTCTCGGTGGTGGAACGACTCCAGTCACTATCGAATCCCTTCATCATCACTTTGAATTTGACTGCATCAGGATCAACGAGGGATACACTGTAATAGTTGAATAAAATATTCTTATCCTTAAAGTTCAGCTTTATGCCCTGTTTCATTATTCTTGGGACATAATTAACTTCCATACCGCTTATATGAACTACGGGCTTAATGTTACCCGGCGGCATCAGCTCCGGATCAAGACGGGTAACTCCATTAGCTGTACCAAACCATATATTGCCTTTACTGTCTGTAGTAACTGCATTGGGAAGTGTTTCTATTCCGGGGAAACCATTTCGCTTAGTAAATGATGCTATTGTACTGTCTTTCAGATTGAGTCTGTTAAGGCCGTAATTTGTCCCGATATAAAGATAGTTGTCACCCTGAGGTTGAAGCAGTTTGACATCATTTGAAAGTAATCCATTATCTTCATCAAGTTTATAAACTACTTTATCGTCTTTCAAAGCAATAATACCGTTAGTACTCCCTATCCATAATCGTGAGTCAGGGGTTTGGTTAATGGTTTTTGGAACCACCTCTTCACCAAGATCAATTTTTTCGAACTTTTTTGTTGTTTCATTAAATCTGGCCAATCCGGGTTTTGAATCAGATCCAACCCAGATTGCACCATTACTGTCACAGTAAAGAGCTGTTATCGACGTTCCAACCAGCCCTTCTCCCTGCGAAAAAGCAGAAATCTCCTCATTTTTGCCGTCCCACATCACCAGATAAGCTTGTGTCCCTATCCAGAGCCTCTTCTGGTTGTCAATCATCATCGCGGTTATTATCTTGTTGAAGTATAAAGCATTGTTTATTTCTGTGTCATAATAGAACCTTTTTGTTTTTACATCATACCTTGAAACGCCGGATCCATCGGTGCCTATCCAGATTGTTCCCTGGTTATCTGATTTGATGCATCTGATCTTATCTCCAATAGCGTTTTTTACATCGTTATAGAATTGGAGTGCCTTATAGTCTTTCAGATCGGGCGTATAAACAGAAATCCCTGCATTTGTACCAAACCAGTATCTGCCAAGTTCATCTTCTTCAATGGCAAAAACTCTTTTATCGGGAAGGAATTTTTCGTCAGACCATGTTACAAAATGATTTCCCTTATATATTGATATTCCGGAAAAATGATCAGCAATAATTATATTCTTCTCTTTATCCTCGATCATGTAATGGATGGAAGTGGCTTCAAGTCCGTTTGATTTATCATAGACCTTAAGCTGGTTGCCTTTAAATACCGTTATCCCCCCGCCAAAGGTGCCTACCCATACTCTTCCGAGGTAGTCTTCAGTAATATAAGATATCCAGTTTTTTGAAAGGCCGTCGCGGATATCAAAGATCCTCATCTTCTGCGAGTCAACATCATATTTATAGAGTCCGCCGTTATGAGTGCCATACCAGTAATTGCCCTTCCTATCCTGGTACATTACGATGACATTGAAGTATTTTGTCAATCCTTCCGGAAGGAAAGTCTCAAAAGCATTTTTTGATGGATTGAACTTCTTGATGCCTGCCGGAGGAGTGATACAATAAAAGTTATTGTTATTATCAACGCACATACTTGAAACCTGGTCGCTCAGCCCTTCTCTCCCCCTGTACTGCTTTCCGGAAAGGACTGTGTCCCCGTGAGCCGGGAAATTTGTAAGGATGGCGCCATTGCTTAATGTTATTATCCAGATTTTCCCATCTTTCTGCTTTATACCTGAAATATCACCACTTACGGTAATTGTATCATATCTGAGTTTTGAAAATTTACCATTGTCATAGATAGAGATGCCTCCGTTAAGATGGCCGAACCATATTCTGCCGAGAGTGTCTTCTGCAAGACTGTAAACACCACCGGCGGCTAATCCGTTCCTGGAAGAAAAATTCTCAAATTCTAATCCGTTGAATCTTGATACGCCGCTTTCTGTACCAAGCCATATCCAGTCATTCTTATCCTGCAGGAGAGAATAGACTTTTGAGGAGCTTAATCCCTGCTCAACACCATATTTCTCGAAAAAATATGTCTGCGCTCCGAGGAAACCGAAAGGCAGCATATAAAATAAGGTCATCAGGCTTATGTGCCTGATGACCTTATTACTGTAAGACCAAAATGCTAATTTCATCAATGTTATTTGGCTATAAAGAAGAATGTACCATCCTCATCTTTCAAACCGGTTATTTTTCCGAATTTGGGTTTTTGCTGGTTGTTTGAACCAACTGCCGTCGCAACTTTTGCAACAACATCTTCGATAGGGATGCAGGCATTCGGGTTATTCTGCAGGGCAGTTGCAAATGTCCTTGTAAACTGTGAATCATCAACTGCCAGTTCATAACCTGCAGATGAAAAGACCTGAGATGATTTGAACTGGGTAGCCTGCCAGTCATCACAGCTTCTCTTCTTAAGATCTGACCTCATAGCCTGATAAAAGCTTGGTCCCGATTCGCAGGCATCGGTGACAACAAGTGTATGTGTAAGGTATGCAAGGTATGACTCCATTGATCCCCTGAGGGTATTCAGATTAAAATAGGTGAACTCATCATCACGCTGGGCATCAACAGGGATCCAGTAGCCAACATCATTTATGAATTTGCCATGTCCGGCATACCAGATAAGCAGTGATTTGACCTGGTTTGCCTTAATAAGATCCCTGAGCTCTATTGAGAAGAATTTCTCCATTTCGGCTTTGGTCATGTCCTTTTTATGTATGATATTATGTATATCGTAATTTGCAAATGCCCTTACCATTGTATTAACATCCTTCAGAGGACCATCAAGACTCGCGAAGGTTGAATATTTGGAATTTTCAATAAATACAACCCAGGTTTTTCCCATGGGATTCGTTTCAGATATGGCAGCACCTTCCCTGTTAAGCCGGAACTCGGCCGTCTGTTTGTTTCCGTAAATATCTTCAGCCTCAACAATAATCTTATTCTTATTCATAATGTCGACTGTCGCCGTAAATGAAGGATTCAGATCACTGACCAGATAGCTGGCAGTCACTCCGTCAATAAATACTGATTTAATTTTGCTTTCATCAGTTATTTTCCCCTGCAGGAACAGGGTTGGATTGGTGCTGTCAAGATATATTTGCCCGTCATCTGATGCATAAGGTGCCAGTATATTAACCTGTGGGGGAACAATCTCTGTGCGTACCAGCGAGTAGGTGACAGATTTTTCGTTATTATAGTCATCGCGGGCAACAAGAGTTATCTTATCAAGTCCATCAACATTGATTTTAGAAAGAAATTCGTACTCCCCGCCTTTCTCTACAGTTGTAATAGCCTCATTATTAATTGCAAATGATTTGATCTTGCTTTTATCCTTTATTTTGCCGGTGATAAGTAGTGTTGTGTTGTCTCCCCTGATTTCCACAGTCTCATCAACTGGTGCAGGACTTATAACAGATATTTCAGGTGGAACAGTTTCCCTGTTCAGCTCATAAAGCCTGTCCTGTGCATCTTTAAGCATCTTCCGGGCTTCCTGGTTGAATTCTGAAAGTACTGTGATCTTTGTGTAATCATCCATTGCCTTGTCGTAATTCATTATTTCCTCATACGATCTGGCTCTTGCAAAGAATGCATCAGGATTATCGGGATTAATTGAAATATATTTCGAAAAATCATTTATTGCGTTGGTATGCTGATTGAATTCCTGGTAGGCTTTTCCCCTGTAAAGATAGAAATCCGGGTTATTGGGCTCAATCAGGATGTTCTTGGAAAGATCATTGATCGCGCTGGGATAATCAAGGTTTTTCATGTAAACCTTGCTTCTCATCATATATGCTGCAGTGTTCCTGTCATCATTCTTTAATATTTCATTGCACTGGCTTAGAGCACCCTGTGTATCGCTGGCCCTCAAAAGAAGTTCGGCAAGAGCAAGCCTGGGTTCAGGAAGTTTTTTATCCTTAAGAATGGATTTCTCAAACTCCTTCCTGGCGAACAGGTCATTATTCAGCTTTGTATAAATTATCCCCCTGAAATAATAATTCATGGGAGTGTCTTTTATGATCACGGCAGTATCCGAGACTCTCAGCGCCTGGTCATATCTTTCCAGGCCGATGAGGGTGATCACCTTTTCGGGATAAATTGCACCATTCCGTTTGTCAAGGGAAGAAGCCCGGTTCAGGTATTTAAGCGCTTCTTCGAAATTTGCCATTTTGTTACAGACTGTTCCAAGCCCTATAAGTGCATCAACACTTTTAGGGGCGAAGACCAAAGCCTTTTCAAAATCGGATTTTGCTTCATTATATTTAATGAGCGATTCATATGCCATGCCCCTTGCATAATAATAATCGGGGTTCGATGGCTCAGCACCTATTGCACTTGTGAACTGAGTAATGGCATCCTCATACTTCAGGTTCTCAACAAACTCAGAACCTGCCTTATAAAACTTTTTGCCATTCTGTCCATAAACGCAGATTGTAAAAACTGCCAGCATGGTTGCCAGAATCAACATTCGCTTTTTCATAACTTTATTATAAATTGTTATTATTATAATTATCAAAATTAGGAATATTTATTGTAATAATCAACCCATTCGGATATCTGGCTCTTTTTCATTTATTAATATCTCAAGCTGACTCCGGCTGAATATTGTATGCGAAAGGACCCTCCCTGTAACCACAGGAGCCTTTACTCCCTTTTTGAAAGGATCCTTCCCTGTAAATATCCTTGCTTCATTCCATTGTCCTGTTGAAATGAAATGGTCAAGAACCTCCGCTCCTCCTTCAATAAGGAGTGACTGAACACCTTTGCTATAAAGGTATTCTGAAATCCGGGAAGCGGAATTACCGTAATCGTTTAATTTCACTTTTACTGCATTTGGAATTTCTGCATCTGTATTCTGTGTAAACACAATATTTGTGCCATTTGTTCTGAATACAGCGGACTCTTTCCTTAGTATCCCGGAGCTGCTGAGTATCAGTCTTAAAGGATCATTCCCAGTCCAGTACCTCACATTTAATTGCGGATCATCAGATCTGACAGTTCCTGCTCCGGCCAGGATTGCCTGCTCATCAGCCCTCCATTTGTGCACAAGAACTCTTTCAGGCTTCCCTGTTATCCATGCTGGTTTATGTTCAGGATTTTTCTCCCTTTCATAGTCCAGGTATCCGTCCTCACTTTGGGCCCACTTCAGGATAATATATGGTCTTTTCTTTTCATTGAAGGTGAAAAATCTCCTGTTGATCCATCTGCAATCTTCATCGAGAACTCCTGTAACAACCTCACATCCTTCATTTTGAAGCGCCATAATTCCTTTTCCTGCAACCTTTTCACTTGTATCAGTTGTACCGATGACCACCTTCCTTATACCAGAAGAAAGAATCAGATCAGTACAGGGAGGAGTCTTGCCGTAATGCGAACAGGGTTCAAGACTGACATATAAAACGGCTGCCTTTAGTAATTCCTTGTTTGACACAGTGTTGATGGCATTCACCTCGGCATGAGGATCACCTGCTTTCATGTGATATCCTTCTCCGATAATTATATTGTCATGAACGATTACAGCACCGACAAGCGGATTGGGATAGGTCCTGCCTTCTCCTTTGCCTGCCAGATCCAGGCATCTTCTCATGAATTTTATGTCATTATTCTGAGGCATTTCCCTGAAAGTGCTAATTTTGATGAATGGGCGGAAATATTTGATAAATGAGTAAAAATATTCATACAATAAAGGACATAAAACTACATTTGGGCAAGGAACTTATTGAGATTTACCCTCAATCTGAAATACATGCCCTTTCCAGCATTATTATTAAGACTGTTTTTAAGGTTTCAGGGTTGCATGCTCTTGCCATGCCTCAGGACCCGGTTACAAAAAAGCAGGCTGATAAAATATACAGCATCTGCAGGGAGATTAAGAGAGGAAAGCCCATACAATATATTCTGGGTGAGACAAGCTTTTATAACTGCCTGATCAAAGTTAATCCTGACGTAATGATACCACGCTCTGAAACTGAAGAACTTGTTGACCTGATAATAAAGGAAAACAGAGGTTTCAGAGGCATTATACTGGATGCCGGAACCGGATCAGGCTGTATCGCAATTGCCCTTGCCGTAAATCTTCCCGGGACAAAAGTAACAGGGACAGATAATAATGAGGGAGCCATAAAAATCTCAGAAGAGAATGCAAGGATAAACAAAACCAAAGTGTCATTTTTCAGAAGCGACATTTTCAATCCCGATCACGGCCAAATGCAGGATGTGGAGATAATTGTTAGCAATCCACCTTATATCCGTGAATCGGAAAAGAAGCATATGTCTATAAATGTACTTGATTATGAGCCACATACAGCCATTTTTGTTCCTGATTCCGATCCTCTTGTTTATTTTCGCGCAATACTTAAGCTGGCTGTAACTATCCTGGTCCCCCGGGGAAAAATCTATTTTGAAATCAATGAAGCATTAGGAGAACCAATGAAAAATCTTCTTGAAGAATCAGGTTATTGTGACATCAAAATTGTAAAGGACATTAATGGGAAAGAAAGAATCATTAAAGGGATAAAAATTTAATATGTCTGAAACGGATATTTATAAATCTGCACTTTCCAGGACAATGACTCTTTGCTCAAAACATGAATACTGCAATGATGATATCCGGACAAAACTGCTGTCATGGGGCATCAGTAATAATGACAGTGAAAAGATAATCAGCACACTTATTAAAGAAAACTTTCTCAATGAGACGCGTTATTCTGAGATATTTGTAAGGGAGAAGGTCAGATTCAATAAATGGGGCAGGGTTAAAATAGCCGCTCACCTCAAATCAAAAAAAATCCCTTCCGAAATAATAAAAAATGCGCTTGGGTCCATTGATAATGAGCTGTATATTCAAACGCTGAAGGAAATTCTTACTGGACACAGGAAACATATCAAGGCAAAGAATCAGTTTGACCTGAAAGGCAAGCTGCTACGGTATGGCTTATCAAAGGGCTTTGAAAGCAGCCTGTTGTATGATCTCCTTAATGATCCTGAATAAAAATTCAGCTATTTGGCATATCCTGCAGGATGATTAAGCAGGATACGCTGAGTGTCTTTCAGCTTCAGCAATTACCTTATTTTATCAGCTCCAGGGCAGCTAGCCCTGGGACGAGTTTCAATCCTATCCTGGGCCGCTACTGATGTGAACAGAGTCATGGCAAGCATTGTAATTAATGTTTGTTTCATAAAGTCATCTTTTATATCTGCCAAATTAATATTTTATACTAAAGGAACCTTCCGGCCGGACGATAGATTCTTCAAATTCATCTATACATTCTGCCTGTTTACCTATTTTCTTTTTTATAATATATCTTTATGCATACTTTTATGCGTTTCCCTGGTAAATCAGTTAAAAACAATCTGGAGAGTGAGAAAAAATCTATATTCTGGGCATTACGGTTTTCTTCTTACAACTTTATTTACTTTATTTTCTGTAGTGGTTTTTGCACAGCAAAAAGAATACAGCTTTAATGCTCCCGGAAGCAAATGCTATTTCAGGTATGTGTGCTTTACGGCCGACAGCAACTACATCATGATAAAACGACCTTTCATCTTTATCATGGGAGAAGAAAATTCGACAGCTAAGGATTTGTTTGTCAGAGATACGCTTAGGAACTCTTCAGCTTTCAGCAATTATTATTTTGTCTATTTGCCTGGCAGGAATATCACCTCCGGACCAAAGCTTGAATGTATTGAAGCGCTTGCCAGCCTGCTGACATTCAATTTTAAATATGGAAAAGATAACCTGTTTTTTCTGGTGAACGATACTATGATAAGCCGTGATGACATAAATGTGTACGGTCTGAAATCGGTTTTTAAGAGTATAAGATTAAAGAAAGAAGAGAACTATCTGGCTGACCGGGGGTACGCCTCAAGTATCATCCAGAAAGAATTTCAGGAATCAGTCCCGGATTATATACCTGAAAAAGGAGAAGCTGAGGATCTGGCTAAATATTATTTTGAAGATACAACTGATGAAAATAATGAAGATGATCCCCTGTCCGGCATACCGCAAAAAACATACTTTGGTCCGCCTGAAGCCGTAAATTATACTCTTACAGGTATTGTGCATGACAAGGCATCCGGCGAAGCCCTTCCTTTTGCCGGCGTTCAGGTTAAAGGTACAACCATCGGAGTTTCAACAAATGCTGATGGATATTTTACTTTATTGAAGGTACCTTCCGATACAAGCACTTTGATTGTACAATATCTGGGTTATGAGAAGACTCCGGTATTTCTGACACCTCAGAGTCCGAAAAAGAGCCTGAACATTGAAATCAGGCAACAATCTCATGCCCTGAAAGAAGTTAAAGTCACCGCATATAAAGATGATGTGGTTTTTGTAAAAAGGGCAGAGGTGAGTACCATAAAATTTACTCCTGTCAAGATGGAGCAATTACCCAGCATAGGGGAGAAGGACATTATGCGGTCATTCCAGCTTATGCCAGGGATAAGCGCTTCAAACGAATCATCATCAGGACTTTATGTACGTGGGGGAACCCCCGATCAGAACCTTGTTCTGTACGATGGTTTTACCGTTTACCATGTTGATCATCTTTACGGCTTTTTCAGCGCCTTCAATTCAAATGCCCTTAAAGATATTCAGCTTTTTAAAGGTGGTTTTGAATCCAGGTTCGGAGGAAGAATATCAAGTGTTACTGAAATCACAAGCAAAGAGGGCAACCAGAA
The DNA here is from genome assembly GCA_964396955.1 of uncultured Rikenellaceae bacterium. Lineage (GTDB taxonomy): Bacteria > Bacteroidota > Bacteroidia > Bacteroidales > VadinHA17 > LD21. The sequence goes on from CAYNGW010000003.1 coordinate 27,647, forward strand.
ACGAATTAATGTGGGTGCAGATATCAGCCTTCTCAGCACTAATATTTTTGCAGAAGTACCAATCAGCGATAAATTCTCATCTTTTATAGCCTTCAGGAAATCGTACCAGGGTACAATGTACAATATGATATTTAAAAAATTCAATAAAAGCCGTACTCAAAATGCACCGGATGTGGGTACAGGTCCGGGCCAGAGGTTTTCACAGAATACCCAGATAACTTCCTATTTCTATGACCTTAACGGAAAATTTACTTACAGGCCTACAGAGAAGGATATAATCTCGCTGAGCATTTTTAACGGGACCGACAAGCTGGATAACAGCTTTTCATCTGATATTCCTTCGTTTGGACAGTTCAATTCCAACTTCAGCATGAATTCCGTTGATCTTACTAAATATGGTAATATAGGCAGCAGCCTGAAGTGGTCAAGAAAATGGAATTCAAAACTGTATGGCAACACAATTCTCAGCTATTCAAATTATTATAATAAAAGGGACCGCTCCTCAGAGAGGACACTGATTAGACCCGATGATGTAATGGCTACAAATATGAGCGGAGTATTTGAAGATAACGACCTTAAGGATTATAGCATAAAATCTGATTTTCAGTGGGACCTGACTGACTTCAGCCAGATCCAGTTCGGAGGCTTTTCCACATATTATGATATAAAATACTCGTACGCTCAAAGTGACACTGCAACCATACTTGACCGTAATGGACAGGCCTTTCTAAGCGGACTCTATATTCAGAGTAAAACCAAATTGCTAAAAGACAGGATCCAGATACTTCCGGGGATAAGAACTGATTATTTTCAAACTACAGGAAAACTTTATATTGAACCAAGGGCATCTGTCACTTTTAATATAACAGACAGGCTTATTTTAAAAGGATCCACCGGGAAATTTTACCAGTTCGCCAACCGTGTGACCCGTGAGGATATTATGTCGGGCAGCAAGGAATTCTGGATACTTTCCGACGGCGCTTCAGTTCCTGTCAGCTCATCGGTCCATTATATAGCCGGGCTCTCTTACGAATCGGATAACTATACATTCAGCGCCGAAGGTTATTATAAGAAGATAAGCAACCTGACTGAATATTCACTCAGGATAAATGCCAGCCCCATGGGTATAGATTACAATGAGAACTTTTTTAACGGATACGGGTATTCAAGAGGGATTGAATTTCTTGCACAGAAGAACACAGGTAATCTGAACGGATGGATCAGCTATACTTTAGGTGAAGCCAGGAATCATTTTGATGAATATTCAGACACTTATTATCCGGCAAACCAGGATGTTACACATGAATTTAAAATAGTGGGACTTTACAAATACAGGCGCTGGGATTTTTCGGCAAACTGGATATATGCGACTGGGCGTCCATATACAGCTCCTTCCGGAGCTTACTCGATTACCCTCCTTGACGGAACATCAAAGGATTTTTTCACGGTGACTTCGAAGAACAGCGTGCGATTACCTGATTATCACCGGTTAGATCTTTCGGCAACCTACAAGCTGTTAATGGGCAGGAGAGGTGATAAAAAACGCAGAGAGCTGGGAAACGTTAGCGTCTCTCTCTTCAACATCTATAACCGTAAAAATGTCTGGTACAAGCAATATGTAATTGAGGAGGGGGAAATCATTGAAACTAATATAAATTACCTCGGCATAACGCCGAATATATCACTGTCATTAAAACTCAGATGAAATGAAATTCAGGATCTTTATATCGCTTATTTTGCTGATTTTCTCATTTACATCATGTACCAAACGGGATAATTCTGAATTCACAGATATTCCGGTTATTGAATCATATTTACGTCCCGGCGATTACCTGACACTTGCTGTCAGAAGACAGATACCATTCTCATCGGATGTCAGTTATTCTCCGGATGATATTAATTCACTGACCATCACTGTTACAAATGATGGAACAGATTATATCCTTACGCCAATCGGGGACGGGATTTACACTGACAGTACTTTAATCATTTCAGAAGGTGAACAGTATGACCTCTCTTTTAAATACAACTCCATGCTCGTTTCGGCCTATACTGAAGTGCCTTCAAAGCCTGTGAATTTTGAGCAATCCGCTAAAAAAATATCAGTAATGCGAATGGACAGCACTTCGGTGCCCGGGAGCGGGGGAGGTATGTGGGAAATGACTGAACCGCTGACCATTACATGGGATAATGATGATGGTTCTTATTATATTATTGTGATTGAAAATATAGAGGAGACCCTGGATCCGGTTCGTGATTTTGGGGATGATGGAGCCCCTGAAGGCAGATTCAGGAAAACACCCACTACCTCTGCCGGCATACAGATGATGCCGCAGGAATTCCAGTATTTTGGTAACCACCGTATCATTCTTTATCATGTACTACCTGATTATGCATCTCTGTATGATGAAACCGATGCAAACTCCCAAAACCTCACAAATCCTTCAACCAGCATTATGAATGGATATGGAATCTTTACAGGATTAAATGCAGATACCCTGTTTTTATTTGTTGATGAACAAAAATAAGCGGCAGCATTAGTAAAAAATCAATCCTATAAGTAAAGCGCTTTAAATCTTAGCCGCAGACTGTTGCTTACCACACTTACTGAGCTCAGGGCCATTGCTGCCCCGGCGATCATGGGATTAAGAAGAAAACCGGTGAATGGATATAACAATCCCGCAGCTATCGGAATTCCAATAACATTGTAGATAAATGCCCAGAAAAGATTCTGTCTGACAGTCCTGATAGTTTGTTTTGATAGTTTTATCGCTCGGGGTATCTTTCTGAGATCAGATGAGATAATAGTCATTTTAGCAACATCCATTGCAATATCGGAACCATTTCCCATTGCAATGCTTACATCAGCCTGAGCAAGTGCCTGTGAATCATTTATCCCGTCACCGGCCATTGCAACCGTCCTGCCCTGCAGCTGAAGCTCCCTGATGAAGTCATACTTGTCCTGAGGTAAAGCTTCAGCCCTGTAGCTGTCAATGCCGGCCTCTGATGCAATCGATCTTGCAGCAGCCTCATTATCTCCGGTCAGCATATGTACTTCGATACCAAGATCATGCAGATGCTTAATTGCTTCCACCGAGGAGTTTTTGATCCTGTCAGTAACTGATATAACTGAAAGAACCTGTTCAGAATCTGCAAAATAAGAAACCGTACCGGCTTCATTCTGCCATTTTTCCGCGTATTCAGTCAGTTCATGATGGATAAGAATTCTTTTTTCATCCAGAAGTTTTCTGTTGCCAATAAAATATTCTTTATGATCAACCATGGCTTTTACTCCCATGCCGGTAATGCTTTCAATATTGGTTAAAGAAGGATTCGCTTTTGTGCCTGAATTTTCCAGATAATGAACCACAGGTTCTGCCAGGGGATGCTCACTGCTTTTCTGGATGGAAAGCAGGATGCTGCTGTTTTTTTCATAATCAATATCGTTATTCCACAAAATGCCATTGACAACAGGCTCACCCATTGTTATTGTTCCCGTTTTATCCAGAACAACTGCATTTACCTTATGGGCAATCTCAAGGCTTTCTGCATCCCTGATCAGAATGCCGTTGTCGGCACCTTTGCCTATGCCGACCATTATTGCGGTTGGAGTGGCAAGGCCCAGAGCGCACGGGCAGGCTATTATCAGAACTGTCACAATAGCCAAAAGACTGTGAGTCAGTGCATTTTCTGTACCGGAGAAAAACCATACCACCCCGCTTACAAGAGCAATTAAAATAACGACCGGAACAAATATTGCGGCAATTTTATCCACCAGATGCTGAACAGGAGCCTTGCTTCCCCGGGCTTCCCTTACCATTTTTATAATCTGTCCAAGGAGAGTATCGTCACCCGTTTTTTCAGCCCGGAACTTAAAGCTTCCTTTCTGATTTATTGTTCCGGCAAATACCCCGGATTGTATGGTCTTCTCCACAGCCAGCGGCTCCCCGGTGATCATGCTTTCATCGATAAATGAATTCCCGCTTATTACAATGCCATCAACAGGTATCTTATCGCCTGGCCTCACAAGCAGGATATCTCCCGGCACAACATTGCTCACCGGGATCTCTTTTTGTTCTCCGTCAGGCATAACTGCAATGACTGTTTTAGCCTGGAGTCCGATGAGTTTTTTCAGGGCGGAAGATGTCTTTGATTTTGCCTTCTCTTCAAGCAATTTTC
>CAYNGW010000004.1:0-31303 GCA_964396955.1 uncultured Rikenellaceae bacterium
CTAAAATTGCCCACCGGGCAATTTTTAAACGCTCGGCCCTATTGCCGGGCCGTTAGCACAAATACTGGCAGTTGATTTTAATTGGCCACCCGCTATCATTTCTATAAATGCTTAAAAAGAAAAATTCGGGTTTCTATCAGGACTCGCCCTTCGCGCAGAGGTTTCAATCAAATTTCATCTTGATATGACTATTTTCAATCATACGATTGGTTTCGTCGCCGGCTAATTATGTCAACTGACAGCAGTTTGACCGTACTTGTGCAACGTCATTTATTATAATTTCTTTAAAATATATAAATTTCGGTCATCAATAGAATGGAAACAATGATTGCATATTGTGGATTAGCATGTTATAGTTGTCCTATTCATTTAGCAACACTTGAAAAAGATCTTACTAAGCAAGTAAAAATAAGAATAGAGATTGCAGAGCAACTTGCCAAAATCTATGGAACGACTCCAAAACCAGAGATTATTACAGACTGTGATGGATGTAAAGTCAATAATGGAAGACTATTTACAGGATGTACAGATTGTGAGATCAGGAAATGTGCTATCATTAAAAACATGATTAACTGTGCCTATTGCACTGATTATGCATGTGATAAACTTAAAAAACATTTTGCTATAGATCCAGGCGCTCAGGACAGATTGGAGAAAATTCGTAAAAAAAATCAGTTTCATAACAACGAGTAAAATATTTGTGACAGCAAGGACAATTGAACTGGTATGTAACTCTGATCCTGTCATTTTTACCATTTGACTCGGGAAATTTCTTAACTTCGCTTTAAACAACCATAATAATCTAATATTCACCCATTTATTTATAAAACAGAATATACCAATAACATTGAGGTAATGTTCGATGCTGTCAGCTATGATGTGGTGAAGCTGATACTTGAAAATTCTGAAGAATAGAAGCGATTGTATGCACAAAACAGGGACCAACGGAAGTTCTTCATCTCAAAGAGGTGAAAAGCGAGCTCCCGGGATCAATGAAATAACAGATGCATTTGCAGAACTCGAACGGGGAGTGCATGCAGCGCTGGAGACATATTCCAATGTCCACCGGGGCAGCGGCACCAACTCGATGGTATCTACACATTTATACGAGCAGGCCAGGGACATTGTGCTGGAATACCTGGGACTTGACAAGGGCAGATATGTGGTCATTTTTTGCACCCCCAGACGAGCAGCAGTCTTCAGTGCATTGAAGCTGATCCGATATTTTGGAAACGATGCCTTCCGGAATGCGACTGCCGAAAATCTGAGCGCCAGATCCGAACAGGGCTCAGAAAGTCTATACTCAACTCTGGCATAGTTGTATTAATTGCAAAGTGAATTACAACGCAATTACATGCTTTTCATATATTTAACATTAACAACTAATAACCGACAATCCCAATATTTAACCTTCAAATTAAAATCCATCTTATGAAAATTGCATGTGTTATCCTTGGTACAAGGGGAGACGTCCAGCCAATGGTTGCCCTGGCAGATGGCCTCATAAAGAAAGGTCATGAAGTTACTATCTGTGCGCCTCCCGAAAACGAAGAACTTGCCGGAAGGATTAATTGTCAGTTCGCGGCATTCGGACCGGGCATAATGAAAGTAGTAAGGGATGCTCCGGAAAAACAAAAAGGAGGAGTCGCGGTTACAATTTCTCCGCGTGAAGGGAAAAAACTCATCAGCGATCAGATAAACCTTTTACCTGAAATAATTAAAGGTGTGGACCTGGTGCTGGGAGCCGGAATTGTTATGGGGGTTCATACAGCAGCTGACATCCTGAATGTACCCTACCGTTATATTATTTTCTATCCGATTATCCTTGGAACAACAAAGGATGATCCGTTAAAAAACCGCATGATGTTCGGTTTCGGAAGATCGATGATAAATATGTTTATAAAAGGTTTTATCAATAAACATCGCGCCAGGTTCGGCCTTCCTCCAATAAGTGATGTATGGGCACACTGGCTGGGAGAAAATGTCATTGTTGCCTGCGACAAAGAATTAAACTCTGCCCGTGAAGGAGTATCTTTTCCTTTTACGCAAACAGGTTTTATGTTGTTGACATCAAAGAAAGATTTGCCGGATAATGTGGTAACTTTCTGCAATTCAGGGAAACCGCCTGTTTATATCGGATTTGGAAGTAATCCTATAACGAGTACTGAAAAATACACTAATATTTTTGAACAGGTCAGGGATGCAACAAACCAGCGGTTGATCATTTCCAAAGGATGGGCTGAATTACCTGAAAATAATGACAATGATATTTTATATGTTGATGAAATGCCGTTTGATAAACTATTCCCCAAAATGGCAGCTGCCATTTATCATGGCGGAACCGGTACTATGGCGGAAGTAGTAAGGGCAGGTATACCTCAGGCAGCTTTCCCGTTTATGGGTGATCAGTTTGACAACCGTAAACAAATTGTCAGACTGGGACTGAGTCCCGACACCTGCGATTTCAAGGAAATGACGGCAGAATCAATTTCCTCGGCAGTTAAAGAATGCATTACCAATGATATATATAAGAAGAATGCCGTGGAGATTGCGCGAAGACTTCAAAATGTCAATGGAGTTGAATCAACTATTGAGCTTCTGGAAAAACAATTCAGGAAATAAAACCTATGACTCACACTAAAATTAATTGGCCGCTATACGCAATTCCCGGTACTATTTTACAAATAAAAAGTACAATGATTATCCTGTAGTCGAAGTGTCATTTAAAATGGCCCAGTGCTTTTGCCTCTGGAAAACAATGCTTGAAAATGAACAGCTGAAAGAAAAAGGATTGCCGCCAGTTCAGTCTTATCGGATTCCATTGGAGACAGAATGGGAATATGTAGCCCAGCAACCTGTCTCAAAAAAGGATAACGGCGTTATGATCCGGAGGATTCAATCGGTCAATGCAGGCAACTGCAATGAATGGGGGCTATTTCACCTGGATGATAATTGACGACCATGAAAACACGTGGGGAAAAACAATACATAAATATGCCGTCATTTGCTGCCAGACTATATGATAACCTGACCAGCGTCAGGGGAGTGAATAAATCCTTTGAGGAGATCTCGGAATTTATCGGCAACATATTAAAACAGGGCAGGTTACTGGACATCGGAACAGGACCTGGCCGATTAATTCATGAAATTCATAAAGTAAATCCTCAGATCGAACTATACGGACTCGATATATCAGCATCAATGATTGAGGTCGCAAAACAAAACCTGATCAACGTCCAGAATGTGGACTTGCGATTGGGAAATGTTAACCACACCGATTACCCGGATAACTTTTTTGACTGCATTGTCAGCACAGGAAGCTATTATAACTGGGACAATCCTGTTGAAGGGATTGATGAGATATTCAGAATACTGAATTCCGGTAAAACCTCTTACATATTTGAAACACATAAGGATTACGATCGGGAATTAGTCAGTTCAAGATTGAAGGAAAATCTTAAAGGGTATAACCTGATCCGGAAGACATTATCAAAGTATTTCCTGAGCAAACAACTGAGTATGACATATTCAGTTTCAGAACATGAGGAAATATTGAAACAAACCAAATTCAAAAACAGTTATTCTATACAGAAGGTCGAACTTGGGAACCTTCCATTTTATGTGAGACTGGATCTAAAAAAGAGCCTCTTATGATCATTGAACAGACTTTAAATTTGCTTAAGAGCAGGTACAGGGAAAGGATGGAAGAACTTACCATCGCTGATGTACGCATAGGTATTAATATGACGGCTGTACGTCTTTCTGACGGCAGTTGCGGAATATCGTCCACATTTGTTGAAGATCATCAGCATTGTAAGAAAAGTAAGCGGGATTACGACGACTTTACTCCTTTAAAGATAAAGGGACAAAGAGCTTACGACCTGTTTGAGACAGAAAAAGAATCCGGCATAATAACAACTTTAAAAATAGCATGCCTGAATGCAATTTCCTCCAGGATCATTTCTTCCGGTAAATATAAAATCCTGGAAAATTGTGATCCGATTGATCTCATGGATCTGAGTAAGCATAAAATCATTACGATTGTTGGCGCATTTCAGTCTTATATCAGCAGGATATCTGAAACAGATAACAGATTATATGTCCTTGAGCTTAATGAGAATCCACTGGGTGAGGAACAAAAACAATTCTATGTTCCGGCAAACGATTATGACAGGATTTTACCTGAGTCTGATATTATTATTATAACCGGTTTAACGCTGGTAAATAATACTATTGACAACTTACTTACTGCGATTCCCGAAAAAGCTGTAGTTATAGTTGTAGGACCATCAGGCAGTGTCATTCCGGATGTTCTGTTTGCCAATAAGGTAAATATCATAGGAGCGACAAGGATCACTAAACCGGATATACTATTTGATGTCATCAGTGAAGCAGGTGGAGGTTATCACCTGTTTGAATATTGTGCGCAAAAGATCTGTATTTTAAGAGATTATGAAGCATGAATTAAGCGAAAAATGGATTAAGGCATCAATTACCGGAACAATTTGGGCAGCATCAGAAATTGTTCTTGGCAGTTTCCTTCATAATCTCCGTGTACCTTTCAGCGGCAATATTTTAACGGCTATTGGTATCATAATACTTATTTCAATCAGTTATACATGGACTGAGAGAGGCATTTTCTGGCGCGCAGGAATAATTTGTGCCATCATGAAAACGATGTCGCCAAGCGCGGTGATCTTTGGCCCGATGATCGCTATCTTTGCCGAAGCTCTCCTCATTGAGTTGTTTGTCAGATTGCTGGGGAGAACATATGCAGGCTATATAATTGGTGCTATGGCCGCCATGTCGTGGAATCTGTTTCAGAAAATCGCCAAATATATCATTTTCTATGGATCAGATATTGTAGGGGTTTATACTGACCTGCTTAAATTTGCACAGAAACAGCTGAATATTGAGACTGACATAGTCTGGCTGCCTATAATCATCTTATTGATAATATATGCCTTATTTGGCTTTCTCGCCGCCATAATAGGGATCAGAGTAGGCCGGAAAATGCTGACCAAGCCGCCGGCAGTTTTTTCCGGTGATGAAAACAGACCTTCTGCCGCACCGGCGAACAACACGAAAAAGGAATTTGACTATTCCATTGTCTGGCTTTTCACGGACATAATACTGATAATCGGATCATTTATTTTAATGAACCTTACATCATGGATAGTCTGGAGCATATCAGTCATAGGAATTATTATCATCTGGTCATTCAGGTATAAAAATGCCCTGGGACGTATTTCAAGACCAAAATTCTGGATTGTATTTGTATTCATTACTTTGATCACTGCATTTGCTTTTTCCACAGTACAGGAGGGTAAAAATGGCATTATAACCGGTCTCCTTACAGGGATCCAGATGAATTTCAGGGCTGCAGTCATAATTGTAGGCTTCTCGGGAATCGGCACTGAACTATATAATCCCGGGATCAGGAATTTCTTTTACAAAACTTCCTTTAAAAATTTACCGCTGGCTGTGGAACTGTCAGTTGAGAGCCTGCCTGATTTTATTGCCAGTATTCCTGATTTCAAAAGCCTGGTAAAAAATCCTGTGTCTGTCTTTTACAGTGTTATTTCAAATGCAAACACCAGATTGTCTGAGATAAAGAAGAATGAGAATTTCATTCAGAGAATTTTTATTATCAGCGGCTCCCGGGGCGAAGGGAAAACGACCTTTACGAGAAAAATAACGGATGAGCTAAAAAAACACGACATCCCTGTTGGTGGTATTTTGTCTGAAAGGGTAATGCAGGATTCCATAACAACAGGATATGATCTTGTTGATATTGAGACCGGGAACAAAGAGATCTTCCTCAGGCAGGACGAAGAGACATGGACAGAGAAGATCGGAAAATTCAGGATCAATCCTAAAGGGATAGAAATGGGCTCCGCAATACTGAATTCTCAAAAAATGCAAGGGAAGAAACTGGTTGTCATTGATGAGGTTGGTATACTGGAGCTTGAAAATAAAGGATGGGCCGTTTTTTTACAGGAATTAATCAATGCTTCCGCAAACCATGTCCTGATCACTGTGCGTGATACCTGTATTGAAGATGTTATAAAAAAATGGAAACTTTCAGATCCTGTTTTATTCAAAGTATCTGAAACTGATTTTCTATCTTCAGCTAAATCTATAATTGATCAGATTAGTACCTGACGGATTAATTATTTTCATGTTCTGTCCAAACCAGGACAGAAGTATCATAACCTAAATCCTTTGCTGTTTTTAGATAAGATTGTTTGACATCTTCAGGCATTGTTGTCTCACGAGACAGTAACCAGAGGTAATCAAGGTTTTGTCCTGCTATAAGGGCATATTTGTACTCTTCGTCTAATGCAATTACATTATAACCAGAGTAAAATGGACCAAAGAAGGATACTTTTAATTTTCCTTCATCCGGATCCCCTGCCAGTTTAGCTTTACCAATAGCTTGTTTCCATTCTTTTACAATATAATCGAAACCCCGGTTATCCACTTTAATACTGCCATTTGTATTAACAGAATAGGTTGCAGTCACATTGTTCAGATTACGCTCAAACCGAAAATCCATCCGGGCAATCTCGTACCATTTGCCCAGGTATTTATTTTTATCAAATGGCTTCACAGCCACTGCTCCCTCGGGAATAGTGGCGCATGACCTGAGCGTAATCAATGCTATGCCTGCCAGTGCTGTCATAATTAACGATCTTTTCATAATCATGTATTTTCAGTAAAATTTTAAATATAAACAAATTCCATATTGCCAGGTTCAGATTATCTTTACCGGCGAATATAGCAAAACCATTCAATATGGAATGCAACAGTGTTTTTTTGCTGTATCGGTACAACAATGAAAATTGCAGGTTCAAAAGAAAAATTCCGTCAGGCAGACCTGGATATCCCGATTCAGATAGCACAACTGGCGGAAACGCTGTCAGTTTCATGTCTGGTGGTTATCTCATCAATAGGAGCCAGTGCTCGTTCATCCAACTTCTACCTGAGAACCAAGGGTGAAATGGAAAAAGCGGTAAGAGAGAATTATTCCGGGAATTTGAAGATTGTTCATCCCTCGTTGCTTATGGGCCATCGTAAAGAGGTACGCTTCAGTGAGAAAACAGCAACAATTTTCATGAGTATCTTCGGTTGGCTTTTTGCCGGTCCGTTAAAGAAATATAAGGGGATCTATTCACGGGATTTAGCCAGGGCTATGATAAAAACCGCTCAGCTTCCTGCTGAAAAAATAATTTTTGAATCTGATGAATTACAAGATATTATTAAATGATTTTGTATCAAAAGATCCGCAAACCAATCGTAATTTCAACTGCCATATTATTCCATCTGCTGTTGATTTTCCACTTATTGTTTTCACCGGTGATTATAGTAATAGCATCTCATAAGGGGATAGTTAATGCAAGCTTTGTTGTTTTTATCGTTATTTTCCTGACGTCATTGTTTTTTGGCAGAGCCTATTGTTCATGGTTTTGTCCCGGATGCGGTGTCCAGGAAATCATGAATATATTTATCAAAAGAAAATCAAAAAACTCTAAAGCACTGTATATCAAATATCTCATCTTTGTTATCTGGATAGGGGCAATAATTGCAGGCTATATCATAAATGGTTTTAAAGAGATAGACCTGACATATGGAATGTCGGATATCACGGTCACCAGAAAGTTGATACTGACATTGGGAGCAATTCTGATAATTGCACCCCTGACTGCAATTTTCGGCCAGTTCGCTTCATGTAAATATATCTGCTGGCAGGTACCTTTCATGATAATTGGCACAAAAATCCGTGATTATTTCCGGCTCCCGGGATTACGGTTGAAAGCCGAACCTGAAAAATGCAAAACCTGCAATGTTTGTAATAATAAATGCCCAATGAATATTAATGTAATGGCAAATGTAAAGAATAATGAATTGAAACATACGGAATGTATTCTGTGTGGAACCTGCATCGATAATTGCCAACATGAGGCGATTAAGTTTTCTTTCAAAAAATAACAGGTGCCAGAACCTAAAAATATATTTTTTATGATATTTGTATATGCTATACATAATAAACTAAATCTTGGTTAAAATACTGATTATCAATCAATCAATTAATATTTAATACAAATGAAAAGACTGAACATTTATGTTAAGATCTCTTTGTTGCTTGCAGCAGTTATCCTTGTCATATCGTGTGCCATTAATCCGGTAACCGGCAAGAAACAGGTTATGCTGATGACTGAAGCCCAGGAGATTGCTCTGGGAAGTCAATACGATCCGCAGGTGATGGCAACTTTTGGTGAATATAAGAGCGATGCTTTGCTTACATTCATCAAGGGAAGAACCACTGAAATGGGAAAGATTTCACACCGGCCTACCCTTGAATACCACATCAAGATACTGGATTCCCCAGTAGTAAACGCATTTGCTGTCCCCGGAGGATATATATATCTGACACGCGGTATCCTCGCCCAACTGAATAACGAAGCGGAACTGATGGGTGTGATAGGTCATGAAATGGGACATATCACTGCACGTCACTCTGCCAGCCAGCAGACAAAGCAGCAACTGGGCCAGATAATCCTCATAGGCACCATGATCGCCTCAGAAAGGCTCGCACAGTATGCTGAGTATGCGATGCAGGGTATGGAACTGCTTTTCCTTAAATTCAGCCGCGATGATGAGCGAATGGCTGACAGATTAGGTGTCCGGTATTCTACATTAATCGGTTATGATGCCCATAAAATGGCTGATTTCTTCCAGGTATTATATAAAATGAACATGGATGAAAGCGAAGGAGGTGTGCCCACTTTCCTTTCAACTCACCCCGACCCGGGAGACCGCTATAACTCTGTAAACGAGCTGGCAACATGGTGGCAGGACAGCCTTAAGCAGACACAGACATCATGGAAGGTCAATGGAGATAATTATCTTCAACTTATAGACGGGATGGTTTACGGAGAAGATCCAAGACAGGGGTATGTCGAAGGGAATATTTTCTATCATCCATCACTTAAGTTTAAATTTTCCTTCCCTGCCGGATGGACTCTGGAAAATACACCGGCCCAGGTTAACATGGCTCCGGCAGACCAGAAAGCTCTGATGATCTTTACCCTGTCATCAGAGAAAACCCTGCAGGCAGCTGCAGATTCCACGCTTCGACAACTGGGACTGACCTTTGTGGAGGGTAAGCAAACGTCTGTCAACGGACTTCCGGCAATAGCAACTGTATCCAAACAGGTTGTGCAGGATCAGTCAACCGGCGCTCAATCAACAAATATGGTCCTTTCATATTTTATTGAATATACCGGTTTCATTTATGTCTTTCATGGTGTATCTGCTGAAACTGATTTTAACACCTACGTCAATACTATCGAATCATCAATGAAAACTTTCTCAACCCTGACAGATGCTTCAAAAATAAATGTAAAACCAAAAAAGGTACTTATCAAGAAAGTATTCCGCACAGGAACGCTTGCCAACGCTTTCACATATTATGGAGTGAAGCAGGAACTGATGGCAGAACTGGCCCTGCTCAACGAACTTGAGCCGATATCTCAGGTACAGGCAGGCAAACTGATAAAAATTATCGGGGAATAAATTAATAACTCAGTCCAAAACCAAACGGGAAGAGGGGATTTTCCGAATCATACGGAAGATCCTCTTTCTGTTTCCTGACAGTCCGGGATTTCTGATCCGGAATTTGTCGATGTGAGAAAAAAATTGTTTTATCATAACAGGCATGTATGAATTAAAGTTAAAATTACTTTGGTTCTTTTACAACCATGTCATTATCAATGAGTCTGGTATTATACGACTGAATAACAGCCTTCAGTTTCTCCTCCATAAGAGAGGTAAGCTCCGGTTCTTTCTCCATCACATTGTTTTTAAGGAACCTGTCAAGCTTAAAGTTATATAATCCAACAGGTTTATTATCAATCATTTCAAGAATATGATCCTTCATATAAAAATGATATGTACTGCCGTTCGTGTTGAATGCAAATGATTCGTATGAATCATCAAGCAGGTCATTCCCGAATGCAATATATTCCTCATCATATCCAAGGTAATTCAGAACAGTCGGCATAATATCAATCTGCTGAGCTATCCTGTTTTTCATGCCTTTCAATGGGCTTCCGGGTCTATAGAATATAACCGGAATGCTATACACGCCAAAATCATTCTGATACTCCTTATGTATTGACTCATTTGTATGATCTGCTGTAATTACAAAAAGAGTATTATTAAACCAGGGAGCATTAGATATCTTTTCAAATAATTGCCTGAGTGCATAATCGGTATAGCCCACCACTTCAACAATCGGGGCCGGACCCTTTTTAAACTTATTCCTGTACTTCTCCGGCACCTCAAAAGGGTGATGTGAAGAAACTGAAAATAACGAAGCCATAAATGGTTCCTGATAGCTATTCAGCTCGTCGGCAAAGAACATGAAGAATGGTTCATCCCAGACACCCCACATACCGTCAAAATCATTTTTTTCCGGGTATTGATCCAATCCTGCATATTCATCAAAGCCTGCCATTCTGGCAAATGAATCAAATCCCATTGATCCATTTGGTGCACCATGGAAGAAAGCTGTATAATAGCCTTTATGCTTAAGCAGGGAAGCAATTCCATTGATCTGGTTATTAGCGTAATGAGATATGATATAAGGTGTTTCAAGTGATGGCAGCGATGCAAGTATGGAAGGCATGGCATCAATTGATTTTCTTCCGTTGCAAAGGGAAACTTCAAAAGTAAGGCTTTCATTTATCAGCGAATCAATAAAAGGTGTATACCCGGTGTAGGTACCTCCTTCAAGGTCTTTATTCAGAGCTCCTATATATTCACGGGCAAAGCTCTCCAGAATGATTATAACAACATTTTCTCCTTTAAATGGTTTATCACCCGACGGGATATAATGAGGATTATATAACTCATCAAGCTTTTCACTGCTGTAAAATTCATATTTCACCAGTGGTTTTTGTTCGGATGTTCTCAACAGGCTGAAAGGAGTATTAAGGACTATCGCAACATTCCTTGGGTTTTCAACATATCGTGCTGCATTACTGATTGTTATAGGCCTTGTTGAATGTTTGTAGCCCCCCCGGGCACCACCAATAACAAGAGCAGCAACCAATGGAATCATCAGTACATTGACTATATAATAAACGATTCTGTTTGCAGGTTCCGGCTTTTTAACCTTAACCTTATTATAGAGGAATACCATCAAAAACCAGATCAGTACACAGAAAAGAGTAACCGGCCAGTAATCAATCAGAAATTTAAAAAACAGTTTAATATTGTTAGTTTCATTTTCAAACGTACCAAAAACATCAGCTGTTGCCCTTTTAAAAACAAACCTGTAATAAACAAAATCGGCGGTGTTTACAGCAAATGCCAGACCATTGGTAACAAAAAATACATATTTCAGAACTGACTGGCAGATCGTATTATATCTTATATCGAAGGGTAAAAGACTCAGGACTATGAAGAGCATATTTACATAAATTGTTGCCGATATATCAAACAACAATCCACCCTTCATTATTGATAGTAACTCCCCGGGACCAATACCCGGGAACATTTTAATATTGAAAATATAAAAAGCTATCCTGCAGAGAGAAAAGAGAAACAGAACAATCAGTATCCTGTATGCCAGGACAATAAAAATATTTCTTGAAAACCCCCAGTTTTTAAATTGCATGGGTATTATTATACTATTAAATTCTGCCCATTGTCATTAGAGACAGGCGAATAAAAGTATAAGAACTATTTCTCTGTAGCAAGTCTGATATCTTTTATCCAGAAAACTAACTGGTTTGGTGAACTTGATATTGGTGAGGGGCTACTGGCTGAGGGAACTCTGCTTCCTCCAGTTCTGCCACCTCCTGATCCTCCTCCGGGAGGTCCTCCTCCACCAGGTACGCCCGGCATTACCCCTCCCCCTGCCGGAGGTCCGCTCATGAAGGAGGAACTTACATCCATATAACTAATCCCGAGAAGGAATGGACCCGATTTCCTTTTACCCTGGGGTTTATCAATTATCGTTGGCAGCTTAGCAAAAGGCATAATGATCTCATAATACATATTCCGGTCTCTTTCAATTTTTATCGAACCCCTGAAATTGTCATTCTCAAAAGATGTAATAGTAACAGTATCCGATCCAGAAAAACCTATAAGCTGAAGAGAGCTGGTATTTAAATTATTGATATCCATCGCTGCTCCCGGACCTGCTCCCAATTCCGGTATCCCGGGAGGACCCTGCATATTTTGAGGACCGGTCCCCGGGATTCTGTCCCGGTCTTGTAACCGGACAGGATACCTTACACCCATTTTTTTGGATTTCTCCCCATTTGTATTTATCCAGAAAGTTATACCTGAGGCAAGCACCTTTCGTTGTATATCTTTGTCATATATCCGAAGGTTAATATAAATATTGTCCCTGTCATTTGAAATACAATAATAGAATTTCCCCTTCTCAAAAAACTTGAAAACAGAAGTAATGGATTTGAAATCATCTATACCTTTTTCATGCCAGTGGTTATGGTATGATTTATCTTTCTGCGCATAGATACATGAACAGAATGAAAGAAGAATAATGGCAAATGTTGTTTTCATATAATAATAGTCATATCAATATTCGTATTTGACAATCTTTACCATAAGATTATTCCATCTAAAAGAAGAGATTTTTATTTCTCCGCCAGTATACCATAACCAAATGTTATAACCACCGGCAATTGGCGGATTCGGTCAGAATGTAGAACATGTAATAAAAAAAAGCACCAGATGCAGTTAAAAACAGAACAGATCTGGCGCTACTAATCTAAATATTAAAGTTAATCCGTTTCAAGGTCCTCAATCATCTCTTTTAAGTCCTCGCTTTTAAAATCATCCAGGAATTTGCTGGCTGCTTTTTTGGCACCCAGGCCAATAATGAAGAAGAGAACCAGAAGGGCGGCCAGGATTATAGTAAGCACTTTTGAAGAACTCGGTTTAGCCTTAAGAGCCTGAACAAGTCCATGAAAAAGCAGATAAAGTGCAAATAGATTTACTAAAAGACCTACAATAGATCCGGCCATAGAATTCAGACCTGATATAAATCCAAGCAGTGCACCAACAGGCATGATCACCATAACCGATGCTGTAACTCTCACATTAGCTTCGAAATCGGTGCTCCCCTTGCAAATTGCAGAGATAATCAGCAGTATTACGGCCCCGATAAAGAGTCCTATTATGGCACTGATGATATACCAGATAAACATCATCACGCCTACTGCCCCACCGAATATTCCGACAGAACCACCAATCTTCAACAGTCCCCAAATCAAAGCAATAATACCTGCTATTACTCCATAAAGAACTGCTTTGATTAAAGGTTCTGCAATACCTCCCGTTGTCTTCATTGTCGAGAAGTAAACTTTCGGTTTTACAAGGACATCAATTGATTCCTTAATAAAAGAATTAAAATTAAAAGTAGAGTTGCTCATAAGCTTAATAATTAAAAAGGTTAGAGTTTGTCATTCTAAAATCAGGAAATAAAAACTCCAAGTTAAGAAAAAAATTTAAAAAAATTAAAAACTTACAATTATTAACACATAAAAATTATGTGAAAACAACTAAAATCTGCGATTATTTTTATTTTCTGATTAATATACAGTATTATCTTTTGAATGACCTACTCCAGATATGTATACCCATAAAGTCCTGACCTGTAATTTGAGAGGAATTCCTTACCCTCCTCCAGTGTTATTATACCGCTTTTTACCGAGGTTGTGACCCATGTTTCCACTGTCCGTACCATTCTTTTGGCATTGTACTGAACATAATCAAGAACCTCTGCAACAGTCTCTCCATCAATTACCTGGTCAATCTTATAACCGTCTTCATCAACCGAAACATGAACGGCATTCGTATCACCGAAAAGGTTATGCAGATCGCCCAGTATTTCCTGGTAAGCACCTACCAGAAAAACGCCCATATAATATGGTTCTTTGCCTTTCAACGGGTGAACCGGCAGGAAATACGGTGAGTTGCGTGTTGCTATAAAATTGTCAATCTTGCCGTCGGAATCACATGTCATATCCTGGATAGTTGCTGAAACAGTTGGTTCCTCATTCAGGCGGTGGATCGGCATTATCGGGAATATCTGGTCAATTGCCCATGCATCAGGCAGGGACTGAAAAAGAGAAAAATTACAGAAATATTTATCGCAGAGTATGCGCGATATCTGCCGGAGCTCGTCAGGTACATGCTTGGTGGTGTTGACAATCATAAATACTTTCCGTGCTATCGACCAGAAAAGCCGTTCAATCTGGGCCCTGGTCTTCAGGTCTATAAGTCCCAGGCTGAACCTGTCAAGAGCTTCTTCCCTAATTTGCTGTGCATCGTGCCATGTTTCAAGCATCCGCGGCTGATTGACGTTTTCCCAGAGCGTATAGATCTCTTTTACAAGTTCATGATCATGATCATTTACATCCTCTTCAGGATCCCACGAGGACAATGTTGCCGTTTCAAGGACTTCAAATAAAAGTAAAGAATGGTGTGCAGCGAGCGAGCGTCCCGATTCAGTTATTACATTCGGATGGGGAATGTTGTTCTTGTTGCTTGCATCGACAAATGTGCTCACCGAGTCATTGACATACTCCTGGAGGGTATAATTGACACTGCTCTCGCTGTTCGATGATCCGGTGCCATCATAATCAACTCCCAGGCCCCCTCCGATATCAACAAACTCTACATTAAATCCCAGTTTCCGCAGCTGAACATAGAATTGTGAGGCTTCGCGCAAAGCTATTTTTATCCTTCTGATCTTAGTCACCTGGCTTCCAATGTGAAAATGTATCAGCCGCAGACAGGATCTCATCTTATTTCTTTCCAGGAAGTCAATTGCATCAAGCAGCTCGCTCGATGTAAGACCGAATTTACTGTTGTCACCGCCCGAATCTTCCCACTTACCGCTTCCCACGCTTGCAAGTTTGATACGGATACCCATATTTGGCTTAACTTTCAGTCTTTTCGCAATCGTTGCAATCAGCCTCAGCTCATTTGGTTTTTCGACAACAAGAAATATGCGTTTGCCCATCTTCTGAGCAAGAAGAGCCAGCTCTATGTAATCCTCATCCTTATACCCGTTGCATATTATAAGCGATTCCGGATCAGTGTTGATTGCTATCACAGCATGAAGCTCAGGCTTGGATCCTGCTTCAAGCCCTATGTTGAACTTCTTGCCATGACTGACAATTTCCTCGACAACCGGCCTCATCTGATTAACCTTGATCGGATAGATTATGAAGTTCTGGGCATTGTAACCATACTCCTCTGAAGCTGACTTGAAGCACTTTGAGATGCTAATTATACGGTCATCCAGGATATCAGGGAACCTGATCAGCACAGGCGTTGAAACATCTGTAAGGATAAGTTCATCAAGCAGTTCCTTGAGATCAACCGAGGCACAATTTTCCTGGGGAGTAACTGTCACATTCCCCTTTTCATTAATTGAAAAATAGTTTACACCCCACCCGTTGATATTATATAATTCAGCTGAATCTTCAATACGCCATTTTCTCATGATCAGTTCTTTTGATCCTGTTACCTGACCGTTAAAGATCAGAATAAATTAAATTTTTTGCAATGTTATTAAAATATGATGAATATGTGATGATTTTAATGGAATAATTGTCTGATTGTCGGTTTATCTGTTTGACGTACATTTGTCCTTATAAATAAACTATCCCCCTTCTCTCAATCCCGCACTTTCTCCCTCCCTAATTAAGAGGTATCGTTTCCAACTCTACGGGAGCATTTACTTTATATACGGGATAATGATAATACCCTGCTCCCCATTGGGGTACGAGATAGCGGTCAAAGAAGTTCCATGTCAGCAGACCATCATTTGACTGTGGTTCAAGTAAATATGCAGCAAGATTAGCCAGCGGTTGTGCTGTTCTGATCACAAGAGTTCCGGCCGGGAATGCTATGGTTTCCCTGACGAACATTCCCTTGACCGTATTTGTATAATGTCCCTGGTTCAGGCGCAATGAGCCTTTCAGATCGCTGACCTCAAATCTGTCGACCTCAATGTCTGAGGCAGCTGTCAGTCTTTCCAGCTTAATCCCCTGGATCTTCAGCAGATCAACAACATTCTGGTCATTGATTTTCATCAGGTAGGCGAATGGAAATCTTACACTCTTCACCGGGAAAAAATCAATATAATAAGGTACGGTGACATTTTTCTGCCGATCGGTCCTTTTAAACGGCGGCCATACATTTGCATCCCTGATCGGTTCAACTTCATAAGTTTTGATGGTTACCCTTTCGGGGATTGGCCTGACCCCAAATTCTATTGCAAATGAATCTGTTGCAGACGGATCCAATCCGCGCTGAATAGTTTTTGCATCTGCCTCCTTAAGCATTTCCTTGATTTCAGCTTTATGTTCCACGGCATAATCAGTAAGAGACTTTATTAAATAATAGCATCCCATAACACGTGATTTGAAATCAGCATGAACATAATTTTCATTCAGAATTCCCAGCCTGTTACGCAGTCCGAAATAATTGGTTATATACCTGGGCTCTGCAGATTCATAAAACCAGCCTTCTTCAGGCTTCATCATATTGTTAAACTCACCATAATAGCAGTTCTCAACCTTATACTTATTTAAAAGAGCAGCCGATATTTCCGGGATCATCTTATCTCGCATGAAACGTATCAGGGAGTTGTCTCCGTTCGGATTGACCATCCAGATAAAGGTCACTGGTTCAACATGGAATGAACCATTGGTCGTATGGCAGTCCATAAAAACTGCCGGATCCCAGGTATTGAAAACCTTCGTGATAACCCCCCTGACTTCAGGTGATTCTGCCTTCATTGCATCCCTGTTAAGGTCGAGGAACTGTCCGTTATACCTCACTCCCACACCATTTATAGGTCCTTCCTGATTAGTTCTGTTCGCAGGACTGATCTTTTCATTACCATCAGGATTGAAGTTTGGACATATCAGAAGCACTACATGCTTCAACAGTTCAGGATTATTTTCCGATAGAAGATCCCTTGCAAACATCAATGATGCTTCTTTTCCCTCAACCTCCCCTGCATGAATATTTGCCTGGATGTATACTACTAAGCGTTTGTCGTTGACAGGCCGGGAAGGCGTTTTTGGCAGCGGATTCCCGATTATCAGCAGCGGTATATCCCTTCCTTCAGTCGATTTTGCAATGGTTTCGACCCTGATAAATTTTGACGATCTCTTTAACTGCCCGATGAAGTCCATCACATCATTATAATCTGAGGTGGATTTGAAATCAGAACTTTCAGCAGTTGTCAGAAACCTGGCCTGCCCAAACATGCATAAACATGACAGGAGTACTGAAGCGCAGGAAATAAAAAGTCTTTTCATCAATAATTTCATTTTAACAGACAATAAAAGTAAAAATATTTTCAGGCCGGACATAATTATTAATAATGAAGTAACGGCAGATTTATTATGCGTTCAGGCTCCAATAATTCTTCATTATGATCCTGAAAAGTTTTTTTATTTGAATATTAATAGTTAATTTAGCGCCCTTAATTTTAAAACATAGCATCATGAACAAAGGAACAGTTAAATTTTACAATGTATCAAAAAGATTCGGCTTCATTAAGGATGCAGATTCAGAGAATGAATATTTTGTACATGCATCTGGTCTGATTGATAAGATCAAAGATAATGATGAAGTAACGTTTGAACTTGCAGAAGGCAAAAAAGGACTTAATGCAGTTAACGTCAAACTGGCTCAATAAATAATTTAAGCGATTGTCATTAAAGCCGTCGTCACACGACGGCTTTTTTTATTAAAAAACTTGCAGGACACATGGACCTGCAAGTATTCAGTCAGAAGCCTTCTATTAATAGAAACAGTTTCCTAATTATTTCTTGGCGGCTTTCTTGGTTTTCTTAACAGCGCGTTTTTCTTTCAGAGTCTTTTTGGGCGCTTTTTTAACTTTTGGTTGTGCTTTTGCTTTTTCGTGTGCCATGATTTTATAAATTTTAATTAAACACAATCAAAATTAAATAATATAGTAACAGAATTTTATTAAGTTTTTAACAGTTATAATATCATTCAATAAACCTGCCAGATTCTTCATCAAGCATCCAGGTTGTTTTTCCCCGGAAAGAAAAAATATGAGCGGCCGGAAACATGACAGCATCCGAACTTCTACCGAATATTTTGTGAATAATATCAGCTTTACTCATTCCGGTCACAAGAAAAAATATTGCTTCAGCATTGTTAATAACTTTTCCGGTAAGAGTAATTCTGTTCTGTCCTGAAACAGGATGTACTGCTGTCTCACAGATTCTTTCACTGGAAAGAAGTCCGGAATTCTCAGTAAATATTGAAGCAGTATGACCATCATCTCCTATCCCAAGAATTATAATATCAAATGCAGGAAGCCTGTTCTCCTGTCGGGCATATTTTAATACCTCTTCCGAATATCTGACAGCTTCTATAACAGGATCACCCTCACCTCGCATACGATGTATATTCTTCTGCGGAA
This sequence comes from uncultured Rikenellaceae bacterium, assembly GCA_964396955.1. Taxonomy (GTDB): domain Bacteria; phylum Bacteroidota; class Bacteroidia; order Bacteroidales; family VadinHA17; genus LD21. Next base: position 18,521 of record CAYNGW010000004.1, read on the forward strand.
TCTTTATTTTTTCAAGCAGTAATCTTTGCGTCATGCCAAAATTACTTTCCGGATCATCACTAGGAACACAGCGTTCATCGACCCAGAAAAAATGAACATAGCTCCAGTCAACTGATTGTGAATACTTATCAGCAATAACCGAGAATAGCAATTTGGGAGTTTTCCCGCCTGAAACTGCGATTGTCAGAGGCAATTTTTCCTTTTCAGCTTCTTTGATCCGGCTGATGAGGTCAGAGGCAAATACTTCTGCAAGATCCTGAGGAGTTGAAAATATTTTATATGATTGTTTCATTTCAAAGAAACTTCAGATACTTTAGGCACTCAAAAATCACAACTCACAATATAATCCGTCATCAGTAAGGTTCTTGCATGGGTACCGCCATGTCAGTCCGCAACCTTCAATAATACTGCCGGCATTAGATGGTCCCCAGGTACCAGCAGGATATCCATATATCTTTATTTCAGGATTATTTGCCCATGCTTCCTGAATCGGTTCAATGAATTTCCACGCTGTCTCAACCTCGTCATCACGTGGGAAAAGAGTAGAATCACCCAGCATAACATCATAAAGAAGTCTTTCGTAAGCAGAAGGCACCCTGATATCAGCCAGGTCCTTATAATGAAAATCCATATTCACATTCTTGACATTAAATCCTGAACCTGGCTCTTTCATATCAAATTTAAGAAGAATGCCTTCATCTGGTTGTATCCTTATAATAAGCTGATTGGAAGCCAGTGCGCCTTCAGGTCTTTGAAAAAGGTGGTGAGGTGTTCTTTTAAAATAGATGACGGTCTCGGTTACTCTTGCAGGTAGTCTTTTTCCTGTACGCAGATAGAAAGGAACGCCGCCCCATCTCCAGTTATTTATGAAAAATTTAATGGCTACATATGTTTCGGTCCTTGAATCCCTGGCAACGCCTTTTTCGAACCTGTAACCATTTACACAGTCTCCTCTTATCACCGACCCTGTATACTGTCCCCTGATAACCTGCTTCGGTACATCTGCTTCCCGGATTGGCTGAAGCGACTGGAAAACTTTAAGTATTTCATTCCTTATGGCATTTGATTCCAGGGAAGATGGAGGCTCCATTGCGGTGAGCCCTGCCATCTGGAGGAGATGGTTCTGAACCATGTCCCTGAGGGCTCCTGATGAATCATAATAACCTCCGCGTTCCTCCACTCCTATACTCTCTGCTGAAGTGATCTCAACACGGTGAATATAGTTCCTGTTCCATAACGGTTCGAATATACCGTTAGCAAACCTTGTGACAAGCACATTCTGAACTGTTTCCTTCCCGAGATAATGATCTATCCGGTATATCTGATCCTCCGTCATCAGCCTGTGGAGCTTCAGGTTCAGCTCTCTTCCTGATGCAAGGTCATAACCAAATGGTTTCTCAATAATAAACCTCCTGAAGCCCTCTCTCTGATCTGACAGTCCTGCTCCTGAAAGGCTTTCAGAGATCATCATGTACATGCTTGGAGGTGTGGCCATGTAGAAGATATAATTGCCGCACGTGCCACATGTTTTGTCGATATCAGATAGTTTTGCCTTCAGCCTGACGTAATCAGATGCAATATCATTATCCATTGATATGTAAGAGATGTATCCGGCAAATTCCTCTATATGCTTTTCATCAGGATTCTTTTCTTCTGAATATGAAACTATGCTCTCCCTCATTTTCTTTCTGAAATCACCATCTGAGAACCGTGTCCTTCCCGTCCCCACTATGGCAAATCTTTCAGGTAAAAGTTTTTGAACTTTCAATGAAAACAGAGCCGGAATTAGTTTTCGCGATGTAAGATCGCCGGAGGCTCCAAAAATTACCAGCACAAGGTTTTCAGGATTTTGCATTGTCAGTATTAATATGTTCTTTATTCCCGGACAAGTTATAGTTTTTTGCTCCAATTCAAAAAGTCTTTTCATAAAGACCTTGAAACAAATATAATTATCAGGATGTTCTGACACTCATTTGATTTGTCGATATTATGTTTTAGAAAAATATAAAGATTAAGACTTTTTAACATAATACTTTCTATTTTTTAATTTTTTTATTGAAATAATTACCAAAATGAAAGTAATGTTGATATATTTGCATTGCATTGTCAATTATGAAAAGAGAAAAACACATATTATCATCACTTCGCAGAAGAAGGTCAGTTGGAGAAGAATGAGAATGGTATATGGAATTGGATTAGGGATGACCGTTCTCTTGATAAACAGAGAACGGTTTTTTTTAACTGAAATACGACAAAGATGAAAACCGGAAGGCCTGGAAGCCATGGATTGTACAGACAGGAATTCGAACATGAAAGCTGCGGAATAGGTTTTGTTGCCCATCTGAAAGGCAGAAAATCTCATTCAATCATCACTCAGGGTCTTAATATTCTCATCAACATGACGCATAGGGGAGCAGAAGGGGCTGACAGCAGAACAGGCGACGGTGCCGGCATCATGATACAGGTTCCCCGGGATTTCTACCTTATCCAGGGATATTCATTGCCGCCTTCGGGACAGTTCGGGACAGGCCTTGTATTCCTGCCAAAAGACAGAGAGGATGCTTCAAAATGCGAGGAAGTCCTACTGAATATAGTTAAAGAAGAAGAAGTGAATTTTATTGGCTTCCGTGATGTACCAAGAAACAATTCAGTACTTGGCGAAATATCCCTGGCAGCTGAGCCTCATATCAGACAGATTTTGTTGGGCGCTGACATCCCACAGGATGACCTGGAAAGGAAATTATATATAATCAGGAAACGGGTTGAAAGGAGCATCAGGGATTCCGGCATAAAACAAAAGAGCTTTTTCTATATACCGAGCCTTTCTACTAAAGTAATGGTATATAAAGGTATGCTGACATCCATTCAACTTGGGGAATATTTCACTGACCTCACTGATGAACGCCTGCAGAGCTGTATTGCACTGGTGCATTCCCGCTTCAGCACAAATACATTTCCCAGCTGGGATCTTGCACAGCCCTTCAGGATGCTTGGACATAACGGAGAGATAAACACAATCAGGGGCAACAGACTCTGGATGGAAGCCAGGGAATCCCTGCTGAAATCAGAAAAACTTGGTGACCTTTCAAGAATTTATCCGATAATAGAACCAGAAAAGAGCGACTCAGCCTCCCTCGATAATGTGCTTGAGTTTCTCGTTATGAGTGGTAAATCGCTGCCTTATGCAATGTCGATTCTGATTCCTGAATCAATCAATGCTAAGAATCCTATTTCACCTGAGCTCAGGGATTTTTATCATTACCACTCAACATTCATGGAACCATGGGATGGTCCGGCTTCTCTTATCTTTTCTGACGGCCGTTACATCGGCGGTATGCTTGACAGGAACGGACTGCGTCCATCAAGATATGTAATAACGAGGAACGATCTGATCGTAATGGGATCAGAAATAGGAGTCCAGACTTTTGCCCCGGAGGAGATAAGGGAAAAAGGAAGGCTGAAACCAGGTAAATTGCTTCTTGTCGATACTGAAACCGGGAAAATTATTTATGACAATGAACTGAAAACCAGGCTTGCAGGTGAATTTCCCTATGGGAAATGGATACAGCAGAAGATGGTTAATCTCGAGGAGATAGAAACCGGACAGATTGTAACACCTGACATCGGACCTGAATATAAAAACTACATCACCTCATTTAATTATTCCAGGGAGGATATTGAAAAAATCATCAGGGAAATGGCTGCCACAGGCAAAGAACCGATCGGTTCCATGGGTAATGATGTCCCTCTTGCAGTTCTTTCAAAAAAGCCATACAGGCTGTTCAATTACTTCAAACAGCTTTTCGCACAGGTAACTAATCCGCCGATCGATCCTATCAGGGAGGAACTGGTAATGACTCTTTCGGGTTATCTTGGTTCGCTTCAGCAGAATCTGCTTGATAAATCGCCGGATCATGTCAAAATGGTTCGGTTCAGGAATCCTGTGATATCCAACACCTATTTCCAGGTCGTTAAAAACCTGAGATACAAGGGATTCTCTGCTGCCAATCTATCAATGCTGTTTGATGCCCGGAAGGGAGCAGAAGGATTACAGCAGGCAGTCGATCAGCTGTGTCTCGATGCCGAAAAAGCCGTTGATGAAGGCAAAAACTATATAATAATCTCGGACAGGGGTATCGGGGAGAATAATGCACCCATTCCATCATTGCTGGCTGTTTCTGCCATGCATCATCACCTGATTGAGAAACGCAAGCGCATGCAGATCGACATAGTAGTGGAAAGTGCAGAACCAAGGGAAGTCATGCACTTTGCCCTTCTTTTTGGCTACGGTGCAAGTATTATTAATCCTTACATGAGTTTTGCTGTAATCGACACCCTTGTGAGAGAAAAAGCTATTCAGCTCGATTACCAGAAGGCAGAGGCAAACTATATAAACTCAATAAACAAAGGGATCCTTAAAATAATGTCAAAAATGGGGATCAGCACTCTCAGAAGCTACAGATCATCACAGATATTTGAAGCTGTGGGGATACATCCTGATGTAATTAACAAATACTTCGCAGGTACTGTTTCAAGAATCGGGGGCATTGGTATGAAAGAGATCGCTGAGGAAGTACTGATCCCTTACAGAAACGCTTTTATCGAAGAGCATCAGCCTGAGATACTTACCGAAGGCGTGTATTCATTCCGAAGATACGGTGAACACCATGCATGGAATCCTGAGACTATTTCCCTGCTGCAATGGAGCACAAGAACATGTGACCGAAATAAATTCAGGGAATTCAGCAACAGGGTAAATAATGACACTGCCCGTCCGGGATTTATCAGGGGATTGCTGAGAATTAAGAAGAATCCCATTCCGCTTGATGAAATTGAACCTGCAGAGAAAATCATGAAACGGTTTGTAACAGGGGCAATGTCATACGGTGCTATAAGCCTTGATGCCCATGAGACCCTTGCGATTGCAATGAACCGGATAGGAGGCCGCAGCAACACAGGCGAAGGGGGAGAAGATCCCAACCGGTTCAGACCACGTGAAGACGGAGAATGCACAAGGAGCGCAATCAAGCAGGTAGCGAGCGGAAGATTCGGTGTCACAACCGAGTACCTTGTTAATGCTGATGAAATACAGATCAAAATAGCCCAGGGAGCAAAACCGGGTGAAGGAGGCCAGCTGCCAGGTCATAAAGTTGACAGGATCATTGCAAAAACAAGATATTCAATTCCCGGGATAACTCTCATATCACCTCCTCCTCACCATGATATTTATTCCATTGAGGATCTGTCGCAGCTCATATTTGATCTGAAGAACGTAAATCCGGAGGCAAAAATAAGCGTCAAGCTTGTTTCTGAGAGCGGAGTGGGAACAATTGCTGCCGGAGTTACAAAAGCAGGTGCCGATCTCATAACAATAAGCGGGTTTGAGGGAGGAACGGGAGCCAGTCCTTCATCATCTATAAAACATGCCGGATTGCCTCTTGAACTCGGTCTTACCGAAACTCAGCAAACTCTTGTCATGAATAACCTGCGGAGGAGAGTAATGCTCCAGGCTGACGGTCAGCTTAAAACCGGATGGGACATAATAATGACTGCACTTATGGGAGCCGAGGAATTCGGATTCTCAACAAGCTCCCTTGTGGTACTGGGATGTGTAATGATGCGAAAATGCCACCTTAACACCTGCCCTACTGGTATTGCTACCCAGAATCCTGAGCTCAGGAAAAAATTCCGGGGGAAGGCCGAATACCTTGTCAACTATTTCAGATTTCTTGCTGAAGATGTGCGAGTGTACCTGGCAGAACTTGGATACAGGAGCCTGAATGAAATAATCGGGCGTGTAGATCTGCTGGAACGTAATCCTGAAGTGGATCACTGGAAAATCAAGAATCTTGATCTGAGCGGATTGCTGACATTTCCTGCTGAGTCAAAGGAAAACCCAATGTATTGCGTTGAAAAACAAGAAAATAAGACAATAAACATACTGGATAATGATCTGTTAGCTGAAGCTCAGGAAGCAATAATAAACAAGCAGCCTGTCGAGATCAGAAAGAGCATCCGGAATACTGACAGAACTACCGGCGCAAGACTTTCCGGTAAAATCACATCGCTATACGGATCAGCAGGTTTACCTGACGGAACCATCAAATGCAGGTTTTACGGTTCGGCAGGACAGAGCTTCGGGGCATTTCTCTCGCCTGGGATAGAACTGTTCCTTGAAGGAGATTCAAATGATTACCTGGCAAAGGGCTTGTCAGGAGGCAGGATAATTGTCGTTCCACCTGCTGGTTCAACATTCGAATCTGATAAAAACATAATTATTGGTAATACAGTTCTTTATGGAGCTACACGTGGCGAAATATTTATTTCAGGTATTGCCGGGGAAAGATTTGGTGTCAGGAACAGCGGTGCCATTGCCGTTGTGGAAGGTGTTGGAAACCATTGCTGTGAATATATGACAGGAGGAAGAGTTGTGGTCCTTGGAAAAACAGGAAGCAACTTTGCTGCTGGTATGAGCGGAGGCATAGCTTATGTCTTTAATGAAGCCGGGAATTTTGACTATTACTGCAATATGGGAATGGTAGAATTGTCACTTGTTGAGGACCTTTATGACATTACTGAACTGACAGATCTGGTTTCGCGTCATTATCGGTTCACATCCAGTAAAAAAGCAAAGATGATACTTGATGATCCCGATAAGTTCATTCCGATGTTTATTAAGGTAATCCCATACGATTATAAAAAAGTGCTTCAGGAGCAAAAACTGGAAGAGTTAAGAAAGAAAATTGCCGGTGTGGAAATGGATGTGGAATTTGGTACGGGAAATTAACTTCAAGAATCAATAATCAGCTATCATGACGGATATAACAGGTTTTTTAAAAATAAAAAGAAAAGATGCAGGGAATAGGCCTATTCATGAAAGGATCTGTGATTTCAGCGAGGTGGAGCAGGTGCTGAACAGTGAGGACAGGATGCTTCAGGCATCAAGATGCATGGATTGCGGCATACCTTTTTGTCACTGGAGCTGTCCTGTTGATAACCTGATCCCCGAGTGGAACGATTTGTTGTTTTCAGGAGACTGGAGAGGGGCTTATGAAAGATTGAGCGCTACAAATAATTTTCCCGAGTTTACCGGGAGGATATGCCCGGCCAGCTGTGAATTTGCCTGTGTCCTCAATATTGACCAGGATTCAGTGACAATACGTGAAAACGAGGTGGCTATTACCGAGAAAGCTTTTAATGAAGGATATATTAAACCTGTTCCGCCAAAAAAACGGACCGGGAAGAGTGTTGCCATAATAGGCAGCGGCCCTGCAGGAATGGCTGCTGCTGACCTGCTGAACAAAGCAGGGCACCTGGTTACTCTTTTCGAAAAAGATGAAAAAGCAGGAGGATTGCTTCGATACGGAATCCCCGATTTCAAACTCAGCAAGGCAACCATTGACAGACGCCTGGACCTGATGATGAAAGAAGGTCTGACAATCCGGACAGGAGTTAACATAGGGAAAGATATAACTGCAAAAGAACTGACAGATAAGTTCGATGCTTTATGTATTGCAATCGGATCGGGTCATGCACGAAAATTAAGTGTTGAAGGAAGCGAATTTGACGGGATACATTATGCAATGGATTTTCTAACCGCTCAGAACAGAATAAATGCCGGACAAATTCCTGTTGGTGGTAATCAAGCGAGTGCTGAGGGTAAAAAGGTACTGGTTATCGGAGGCGGTGATACAGGTTCTGACTGTGTTGGCACTGCTATAAGACAAAAAGCTTTAAGTGTGACACAGGTTGAGATACTTCCAAAACCACCCGAGATCAGGACAGTTGATAATCCGTGGCCATACTGGCCCAAGATCCTTAAAACGTCCACCTCCCATGAAGAAGGATGTGAAAGACTCTGGAACATATCAACTTTAAGGTTTGTCGGAGATGGCAAGATAACCAGGGGAGCCGAGATTGAAGAAATACTTTGGGAATATGCTGATGGCAAACAAATAATGAAACCTGTCCCTGGTACCCGCAGGGTTATTGAGGCTGATATGGTACTACTGGCTTTGGGATTTGAACATCCCGTTCTTGAAGGATTACTTTCTGAATTAGGGCTTGAGCTTAGTGCCAGAAAGAACATCAGGGTAAGTAACTCACTTTTAACCAGTATGCCCAAGGTATATGCTGCCGGTGATTCAGTGAATGGGGCAAGTCTTGTCGTAAATGCTATTGCCTCAGGCAGAAGGGCTGCAAAGGAGATTGATAAATTTCTGAGAACTACTTCTGAATAAAACCTCTGTGGAATCCTGTGTAAGTTCTTAAATACTTTTTAGTTACACAGAGAAACACAGAGGAGTCACAGAGAGCCAAAGAGAAACTAATTATTTGGTTTCCCTGTCTGCGATAGCACTCATATCTTTAACAGTCTTTATCAGCCTTATCATTTCGGCCCTGTAACCATCTTCATCTTCTCCCCTTGCTGATCCTGCAAGCTTTGCAGCGTTTTCCAGGGTTGATGATCCCTTGAATTCTGATTCTCTCAGTATCATACCAAATTCAACCACTGAAGCTGCAAATCTCAGGTTCTCAGAAGCATCTTCAATTTCCTCACCGAAATCCTTTAACGGTTTCTCAAGAAGCATGCTTGTTATTCCGTCAGGTTTCTTGTACCGTACCTTGATCGTCAGAACCTCATCTGAATAATTATCTCCGGTGTTTTTATGCGATACCTGGTATTTTAACGGATCAACCGAAGGGATCTTTTCGCCTGAGCCTGCAGGTACAATTTCATACAAAGCGGTTACCATATGTCCCGAGCCCATTTCACCTGCATCTTTTGTGTCGTCATTGAAATCCTCATCATTGAGCAACCTGTTCTCATATCCTATAAGTCTGTATGATGAAACCTTTGCCGGATTGAACTCGATCTGGAACTTCACATCCTTCGCAATTGTGAAAAGCGTACCTCCGAATTCACGAACCAGAACCTTGCGAGCCTCCTGCAGATTATCAATGTATGAATAGTTGCCATTGCCTTTATCAGCAATTATTTCCATTTTGTCATCCTTGTAATTACCCATTCCAAAGCCAAGAACGGTAATAAAAACACCAAGTTCACGCTGTTCTTCAACAAGTCTTTCCATACCGCCATTGCTTGATTCACCGACATTAAAGTCACCATCAGTTGCAAGTATGATCCTGTTATTCCCCCCCTTGACAAAGTACTTTTCGGCTTCCCTGTAAGCCAGTCTCAATCCTGCACCTCCTGCTGTTGAACCTCCTGCCTCAAGATCGTCTATTGCCCTCATTATGGTTTCCTTCCTGTTGCCGGGCGTTGATTCAAGCACCACTCCGGCTGCACCCGCATAGACAACAATTGCCACATGATCCTCGGGACGCAATTCATTTACCAGAAGACCGAATGCTGATTTCAGAAGAGGAAGCTTATTTGGTGAATTCATTGAACCTGAAACATCAATCAGGAACACCAGGTTTGAAGGAGGAAGCGAGGTTTTATCAATACTTTTTCCGCGCAGTCCGACCTGAAGCAGCTGATGCTTCGGATTCCATGGGCATACAGCCAGTTCAGCGGATACCGAAAACGGATGTTCCCCCCTTGGTTCGGGATAATCATATTTGAAATAATTGATCATCTCTTCAATCCTGACAGCATCTGCAGGAGGCAGCTGACCACTATTGATGAACCTGCGGATGTTAGAGTATGATGCATTGTCTACATCAATTGAAAATGTCGATAACGGATTGGTTCTCACGTTTTTATAGCCATTCTCATTTACGGCTGCATATCCTTCAGTATTAAAATCAGGATTGTAGCGCGGGAAAAAATATCCTGATTCATAGACCGCCCCTGCTCCCATTTGTGCCGCTTTTAATGCCATGTCCCTTTTATTTCCATACCCTGTCATAACCACTTCATCCAGTACCATGCTCTCTTGTTTCAAAGTAACATTTACAATACTCCTGTCCCCAATCTTCTGTTCTATAGTCACATAACCTGCGAAAGAAAAGACAAGCACTTTGTTTTCCGGCTCGACAGTTATTTTGTAATTGCCCTTCAGATCAGTGATAGTTCCTGTGGGTGCTCCCCTGACCGACACTTTCACGCCTGCCATCGGATTACCCTGATCATCTGATACGTTGCCTGTAATGATCCATGAATCTGTAAAAGCGATCATTGCTGCGGCAAGAATCATTATTGCTAAAATTCTTAAACTGTTTTTCATGACATAAAGTTTTTGGTTAAACATTTTATCTTAGGATGCAGGAACTTCCCAAATTCCATAAAAAATGAAAATAATAATAATTAACCGCAGAATCAGCAAAGAATGCGCTAAGTACGTAAAGGATAAATCGCCTAAAATAATCTTTGCGTACTTTGCGTTTAGCCTTTGTGACCCTTGCGGTTAAAAAATCATATCTTTAAAATCAGAGTAACCAGCAAAACGTTAAATGATCTTAAAGTTCCACAGAAAAATATCTGGGAAGAAAACTGAAGATGAACTGATAACAGAATTCAGCTCATCAGGTGATCTGGAGATATTAGGTGAACTTTATTCCGGGTATATGCACCTGGTGTATGGTGTGTGTCTTAAATACCTGAAGGAGAGGGAAGAATCGAAGGACGCCGTAATGCAGATATTTGAAAAACTGATAACCGAGATACCGAAACAGAAAATTGAGAACTTCAGAAGTTGGCTTCATGTGGTAACAAAGAATTATTGTCTCATGCAGATCAGATCAGAAAAAGCCCGGCAATTGAAATACCTTGAATGGACATTTGATCCCGGTAATTTTATGGAGAACAGCTATGAACTGCATCCTATTGATAAAGATGATCATGCTATGGACGAAGCTCTTGCAGATTGCATTGAAAGACTGAAGGATGAGCAGAAAAAGTGCATCAGACAGTTTTATTATGAAAGCAAGTGCTATAGCGAGATAGCAAAAAATCTCGGTGTTGATGAAAAAAAAGTGAAGAGTTATCTTCAGAATGGGAAAAGAAATCTGAAACTTTGTCTCGAAGGGAAAAATGAAAAAGAAAAAGAAAAAGAAAAAAAGCAAGCTCTCTGAATTTATCCGCTATACAAGAGGAGAGATGACAAAAAGAGAGGAGAATGCTTTCCAGCGGGAGCTTCAGAAAGATCCTTTTGCAGAAGATGCTGCTGAAGGTCTTTCACAAATTTCAGCGGAAGAGGCTGTTTCTGACCTGCATATCCTGGAAAAACGGTTGAAAACAAGGGTCTCCGGCAGACAGAAAATCATGTATTACAGGATTGCAGCCTCAGTAGCAGTGCTTATGATAATCTCATCTGTCTTCTTGATTATTAATAATAACAAACCAGGCGGTGAACTGGCTGAAACCGGAACCATGCAACTTCCCCTTGAAGTACCTGAATCTGAAGTGATTAATGAACATGAAGAAACACTTGCCCGGGATCTGACAACCGAAGCTGAAAAGAGAGTTGTTAAGGCACCGGAACCAATTGTCGTACAGGAAGTTACAGAAGAGGTTAAAGATGAGGTACAAATAGCTGCTGGTGCTGCAAAATCAGAAAATTTGGCCCTGCCGGCAGCAAAAGAACCAGAATTGTTTGTTGCTGAAGCTCAGGTTGCCGATGTGGCACCAGTTGCCGCCATTAAAAAAACCGCTCTCTCAGAAGTCAGAGGCACCATAATTTCATCGGAAGATAACCTTCCCATTCCCGGTGCTGTTATTGGTTTAAAAGGGACTAATACCAGAGTGTTAACGGATATCGAAGGTAAATTCAGAATTCCCATGGCTGATACAGCCCGTCCAATCCTTATTGCAGATTTCATTGGTATGGAAACCAGGGAGTTTCAGGTAAAAGATAATGCTGATCTGCAAATCAGTCTGTATCCTTCAGCACTGGCTCTGAGTGAAGTTGTAGTTATAGTTTATGGCGGTGCAAAATCATCAAAAGAAGCTGCATCCGGCACTGCCTACAAGGCTGATTATGAACAGACAGGTTATTCATCTCCCCAACCGGTAACCGGTAAGGCTGACTTTGATAAATTTATTGAAGAGAATATCCAGAATCCTGCTATATTGCCTTCCGGACAAAGAGCCGTTGTAGTTTTAAGCTTCATTGTAAGAAGCACCGGAAATCTTGACAGCATTAAAGTTGTAAGGAGCCCGGGATCTGATTTCTCCGAAGAGGCAATCAGGCTGATTAAAGCAGGACCGGGGTGGAAACCGGCTGAAGAAAATGGCAGAACGATTGACGATGAGGTAAGGGCGAGGATTGTGTTCAAGTAGACATTAGGGCATTAGGGCATAAAGGCTGAGAAAAGTTTAAAAATAAATATCTGATTCACTGATGTATAGAAAATATCTTCCTTCAATTTTACTTTTACTTTTTGTCTCTCTAAAAACAATTTCTCAGACTGCTGATACGGTAACCTTCAGGATGAATTCAAGGTTCAGCTTTTATTCATTCGAGGGAACCGGTGAAATTCTGCTTCATGTTCCGCAAAGCCTGATATACAATAATATATCTGTTTCCGTTTCTCTGAACAATCAGCTCCTTGGTTTATGGAAGGGCATACCGGGGAAAAAGATTTTAAGAGTGCCATTTGAATTAAATCTTCAATCCGGTGATCATAAAATAATTGCTGATATCACGGTTTCAGGAAGGAAGATAAAATACCTGGCATCTGCTGATCTCCTGATCCTGAAATACAAGCCAAACGAAGTAAAAACCGACCGTCTGACCGGAGGACTTATTGTAAACAAAAGACAGTATTTCCCTTTCGGATTTTACTGTTATTCACCTGTTTACCCCACACTGCCTG